>NZ_JBJQJE010000012.1:0-165984 GCF_046487585.1 Escherichia sp. WS1265 | reverse complement strand
CCTGGCGGGCATGAAGCTGGGCGGGACGCCGCGGGTCGAGTATACGCGGGACAGGCTGCACCGGGAGACGGTGCGCAGCTTCGGCAGCATGGCAGGCAGTAATGCCGCATACGAACTGACCAGCACATACACCCCCGCAGGTCAGTTACAGAGCCAGCACCTGAACAGCCTGGTGTATGACCGTGACTACGGGTGGAATGACAACGGCGACCTGGTGCGCATCAGCGGCCCGCGACAGACGCGGGAATACGGCTACAGCGCCACGGGCAGGCTGGCGAGTGTGCGCACTCTCGCACCGGACCTGGACATCCGCATCCCGTATGCCACGGACCCGGCGGGCAACCGGCTGCCGGACCCGGAGCTGCACCCGGACAGTACACTCACAGTGTGGCCGGATAACCGCATCGCGGAGGATGCGCACTATGTCTACCGCCACGATGAATACGGCAGGCTGACGGAGAAGACGGACCGCATCCCGGCGGGTGTGATACGGACGGACGACGAGCGGACCCACCACTACCACTACGACAGCCAGCACCGCCTGGTGTTCTACACGCGGATACAGCATGGCGAGCCACTGGTCGAGAGCCGCTACCTCTACGACCCGCTGGGACGGCGAATGGCGAAACGGGTATGGCGGCGGGAGCGTGACCTGACGGGGTGGATGTCGCTGTCGCGTAAACCGGAGGTGACGTGGTACGGCTGGGACGGCGACCACCTGACGACGGTGCAGACCGACAGCACACGTATCCAGACGGTATACGAGCCGGGAAGCTTCACACCGCTCATCCGCATCGAAACAGACAACGGCGAGCGGGAGAAAACGCAGCGGCGGAGCCTGGCGGAGAAGCTCCAGCAGGAAGGGAGCGAGGACGGACACGGCGTGGTGTTCCCGGCTGAACTGGTGCGGCTGCTGGACAGGCTGGAGGGGGAAATCCGGGCAGACCGCGTGAGCAGTGAAAGCCGCCAGTGGCTGGCACAGTGCGGGCTGACGGTGGAGCGGCTGGCGGCACAGATAGAGCCGGTTTATTTACCTGAGCGAAAAATTCATCTTTATCACTGTGACCACCGGGGGCTGCCGCTGGCGCTCATCAGCGAAGACGGCAATACGGCGTGGAGCGGGGAGTATGATGAGTGGGGAAACCTGCTGAATGAGGAAAACCCGCATCACCTGCACCAGCCGTACCGTCTGCCAGGGCAGCAACACGATGAGGAGTCAGGGCTGTATTATAACCGGAACCGGTACTACAATCCGTTGCTGGGACGATATATTACTCAGGACCCGATTGGGCTGGCGGGGGGATGGAGTCTGTATGCGTATCCGCTGAATCCGGTGAATGGTATTGATCCATTAGGGTTAAGTCCTGCAGATGTAGCGTTAATGCGAAAAAAAGAACAACTAAACCATCAAAGAGCATGGGATATATTATCTGATACTTATGATGATATGAAGAGATTAAATTTAGGTGGGACTGATCAATTTTTCCATTGTATGGCATTTTGTCGAGTGTCTAAATTAAATGACGCTGGTGTTAGCCGATCAGCGAAAGGGCTGGGTTATGAAAAAGAGATTAGAGATTACGGGTTAAATATGTTCGGTATGTACGGCAGAAAAGTAAAGTTATCCCATTCTGAGATGATTGAAGATAATAAAAAAGACTTGGCTGTAAATGAACATGGGTTGACATGTCCATTAACACAAGATTGCTCAAATAGATGTATTGATTATATTAATCCAGAGCATAAAAAAACGATAAAGGCTTTACAAGATGCTGGCTATCTCAAGTAACATCTCAAAGATGGTAATATTTATTTTTGCTATTATAATCGTTGTTTTTTTATGCGTGACTACTTATCTTTATTTACACAAAGATGAATCTCTTGTAAGTAAGCATTACATAAACTATATGGCAATACCAGAAAGTGATGGGTTTTTACATGGCTCCCAGATTTTTTTCCGCATGTAGCGGTGGATATATCAATATCCACAAATGTAGAAGATGATTATTTTTTTTCTTATTTTTCCCTAACAATCGATGATGGGGGGAGGTTTAAGAAAACATTGACGGTGAGGGCCAGGGAACAAGTGGCGAAAATCGTATCAGAGAATGATCCAGATACAAAAAAAGTGTGGTGTAAATATGGTAAAATACCAGGGCAAGGGGATAGCGTAAACCTTTTTTTTGTTGGTGAAATTAATGTTACGCATTATTTTATAACAAATATTGGAGCTGGATTGCCTGATGCTTGTGCAGAGTAATTGCTTGAATTAAGAGTCTATCCCATATCGAAGTCGTCAACTTCGTAGTGAGGAAAAGTAAAATCCCTGACTGAGAAAAGACATGTCGGCTATTGTGTAAAGCCATATAGCTCAGACGATGAATATCTACTCGTATTCAGTTGTTTATTGAGGGTGAGTTCCGACCCTGAAACAACAAATAAAATGAACAGTCAGAGAGTTTACATAGAATTGCACTGGTCTTTTACGATATCTGACATTGTGTAATACATATTCAGCCATGCATTAATTAAAATGTTTCGTGTTTAATGTGAGTCCCTATCTGAAAATAAATAATCCTTCCGGATTAAAATAAATTCTCGCCGGGAAAGAAAGAGGAAATAAACCATTAGCGGAAAACCAGCGGCACGCCAGGGTGACATGCCCCAGTACGGCGGCCCGATAGTCCAGGGTTCAGCGGGGGTACTGATAGTCGCGCCGACTGCATCGAGAACTCCATACAACTTTTTACGGAACGTCACCTGATAAAATTTGTTCAGTATCGTCTTTTGAGATTCTCAAGGTTATGGAGTAACCAGACAGAACGGACACCACTGTCGGAGATAAAAACCCCCTGTTTACGCAGCTCGTTGCTGGCCCGGTGCTGACCATGTGTCGGGAAAGCGACGGTGTAATCAACAACAGCCTGTTCAGTTGCCTCATCGGTACGGTTCTTAAGGTTAGGAGCGCGGCGACTACGATTAATCTGCGCATCCACACCGCCTTCAGCGGCCAGTTCGCGGTAACGATAAAACGTTTCACGCGAAACGCCCATGATTTTACAGGCTTTTGATACGTTGCTGAGTTCTTCAGCCAGATTGAGCAAACCGGCTTTGTGTTTGATGACGGGATTGGCAGTATGAAGCATGAGAGTTACCTCTTGTTTTGGATAAGGATTCGACACTCATATCAAAACCGGTAACTCTCAACCTTTCAAGGCCATGTGTCAGATCAAGTCGCGACTAATACAAATACGTCCCTCATCACTGCGTCTTAACCCATTCCGCCACTTCCGCCCACTCACCGCGAAAGACAACTTTTTCCGCTTTTTTCTCAAGCTGATAGCGATACATTGGGTCGTAATATTCTTTAAGTAACGGCACCAGCCAGGCCAGATGACCGTCGGTGCTGCCAGTGGTGAGTTGCGTTGCCAGCGCCGCATCCAGACGTGCAGCCAGTTCGTTATAGCGCTGTAGCCCCAGCCGACGCTTAATCGCCGAAAGTCCGTGATGCAGGTATTCGCAATACTCCTGCCAGCCCTGTTCGTCGCCGTACGCATGGGTAAAATCATGATGCATACGCAGGAAATACTCTTCGTTCAGGCGTTCAAGACGGATCTCAAACGGATCTTCTACCACCGCAATCGCCGCCTGAGTCATTCGCTCGCGCAGACATTCCGGCAGGTGATTCGAACCGATCATCCGGCTTTCATCTTCCAGCACCCACAGGTGCAAATCCTGACGGGCGTCGGTTTTTAGCATTTCGGCAGCCAGCAGATTTTCAAAACTCGCCTGGCTAAGTTGTGGTTGTAACGTGCGACCAAACGCCGAACCGCGATGGCGCGCCAACCCTTCCAGATCAACACCGTTCGGCTGTTGCTGCACTAACAGCGTTTTACCGCTGCCAGTACAACCGCCAATCAGCACTATCGGTTTTTGTGACAGTTCAATGGTCGCCTGAATCGCGGTCTGGCGCAGTGCCTTATAACCGCCGTCTACCAGCGGATAATCAATCCCCGCTTCATGCAACCAGCGTTGCACAATATGTGAACGTTGACCGCCACGGGCGCAGCAGAGAATACCTTGCGGATTTTGCAGGCACGCTGCCCGCCAGGCGTCCATACGCTGCTGACGAATTTCACCCGCCACCAGTTTATGACCCAGCGCCAGCGCCGCGTCTGACCCTTGCTGTTTATAACAGGTGCCAACGGCGGCGCGTTCATCGTTATTCATTAACGGCAGGTTGATAGCGGCAGGCATTGCGCCTTGCTCAAACTCGATAGGGGCGCGAACATCAATAATGGGCGTATCAGCAATCAGCAAGGCACGATAGTCCTGTTCCGTGTGTCTCTCTTGCATAGTTAAAAGTGAACCTCAAATCAGCTTGCGCGCTATTTTACGCGCCAACGCGCAAGGAAACTTGATTTTTAACTGCGTGGGTTGCCGAAAATTTCTAAAAATCCGCTGATTTCCGGCCTGCGCTGGGTAAACAAGGTCACAATATCTTCTACCGCTTTGCCGCTGCCAAATTTGCGCCATGCCAGACTCAATGGCGAAGGAGGGCGCATCGTTGGGATTACCCGGCTGACCAGTTGTTGATTATCGATCATTGACTGGCAAAGTGATTTTGGCAAAAAACCAATGCCAACGCCCGCCAGATGGGCGGCGATTTTCGTTTCCATATCGGGAACAATAATCTCTTTTTGCCCCGGCAATCGCCAGGCGACGCGTTTGGTTAGTGTGCGGGCGCTGTCTTCAATATTGACCGCCGGAAAGCGCCGCAACTGCGCTTCTGTTAGCGGCTCTTCAACGTTCGCCAGCGGATGATCCGCCGCCATGACAAAGCGCCATTGCACCGATCCTAAGGGATCAAGACTAAAGGTATTTGCCAGCGCCTCGGTTCCCGTGACGCCGATAGCCAGTGAAAAACCTTCGTATAATAGCGAATCCCAGACGCCCATATAGATTTGTCGGGAGATGTGAAACTGGGTAAAGGGGTAACGTTCATTCAGCCACGCCAGCAACTGGGCGACGGCCTGGGGGTTGTAGAGCAGGTTGTTGATGACAATATTCACCTGGCGTTCCACGCCATCATTCACCTGTTGCAGCTCGCTGGGCATACTTTCCAGCCAGCTCAGCCAGTCTCTGGCCTGGGAAAGTAGATGCTCGCCAGCCGCTGTCAATGTCACGCTGCGAGTCGTGCGGAAAAACAGCGCTACTCCGGTATTCTCTTCCAGAAGTTTAATGCGATAACTGATTGTCGCCGTGGTTTTACATAATCGTTCTGCCGATTTTGAAAAACTTCCTGTTTCAGCAACCGCAATGAAAGTCCGCAAGGTTTCTGGATCGAACATCTTCAGGTATCCCCTTTTAAATCCGCAAGTTGCGTGATTTTCTTATCCTCTGATTTATCAGTATTTTTACATGATAACCCTGTTCAATTTGTGGACTAAATCTAGTTTTGGAAAAATATTCCAACTTTTGTGTTGATGTTGTTCCCTTAAGGTTTTAGATTGCCTGTTATTGAAACCAAGCTGACCGGTCGGCGCTGGTTGAACGGAATTATGTTACAAGGACAAAAAGATGAAACTTCAGGTATTACCGTTAAGTCAGGAAGCCTTTAGTGCTTATGGCGATGTAATCGAAACGCAGCAACGGGATTTTTTCCATATTAACAATGGCCTGGTAGAGCGTTACCACGATTTGGCGCTGGTTGAGATTCTTGAGCAAGACCGTACGCTCATCAGCATTAACCGCGCGCAACCGGCGAATCTGCCGCTGACCATTCACGAACTCGAACGTCATCCGCTGGGCACTCAGGCCTTTATCCCGATGAAAGGTGAAGTGTTTGTGGTGGTCGTGGCGTTAGGTGACGACAAACCAGACCTGTCAACGCTGCGGGCGTTTATCACCAACGGTGAACAGGGGGTGAATTACCATCGTAACGTCTGGCATCACCCACTTTTCGCCTGGCAGCGCGTCACCGATTTTCTGACCATCGATCGCGGCGGCAGTGACAACTGTGATGTTGAAAGTATTCCTGAACAGGAACTCTGTTTTGCGTGACGCCTGCAACCGACTTGCATAAGATAAACTAATTGTTCATTGTTTATGCTCACTTGTAGGTCGGAGTTAACGTAGGTATGACGGAAGTTAGACGGCGCGGCAGGCCAGGACAGGCGGAGCCTGTGGCACAGAAGGGCGCACAGGCGTTAGAGCGGGGAATTGCGATTCTGCAATATCTGGAAAAAAGTGGGGGAAGTTCGTCGGTTAGCGATATTTCTCTCAATCTGGATTTGCCGCTCTCCACGACCTTTCGCTTGCTGAAGGTTTTACAGGCAGCGGATTTTGTCTATCAGGACAGTCAGTTAGGCTGGTGGCATATAGGATTAGGTGTCTTTAACGTCGGTGCGGCGTACATCCATAACCGCGATGTCCTCTCCGTCGCCGGGCCGTTTATGCGCCGCCTGATGTTACTTTCCGGCGAAACGGTCAATGTCGCTATTCGTAACGGCAATGAAGCAGTATTAATTGGTCAGTTAGAGTGTAAATCGATGGTCAGGATGTGTGCGCCGCTGGGCAGTCGTCTGCCGCTGCATGCTTCCGGTGCGGGCAAGGCGCTGCTTTATCCGCTGGCGGAAGAAGAGTTGATGAGCATCATTCTGCAAACCGGTTTGCAGCAGTTTACGCCAACGACGCTTGTGGATATGCCCACCTTGCTGAAGGACCTGGAACAAGCGCGTGAACTGGGCTATACCGTAGATAAAGAAGAGCATGTTGTCGGCCTGAATTGCATAGCTTCAGCAATTTACGATGATGTAGGTAGTGTTGTTGCCGCTATCTCCATCTCCGGGCCTTCATCAAGACTGACAGAAGATCGTTTTGTCAGTCAGGGTGAGCTGGTCAGAGACACCGCCCGCGATATCAGCACGGCGTTGGGACTGAAAGCACATCCATAGTGTCTGTCGCATCCCGCTCTGCGGAGCGGGTTTTTTTGACAAAATTTGAAAGTTGGAAAATTTTTCCAATTTATAGAGGTAGGAATAAAATGGCAAAAATGAGAGCCGTTGACGCGGCAATGTATGTGCTGGAGAAAGAAGGTATCACCACCGCCTTCGGCGTTCCGGGAGCAGCAATCAATCCGTTCTATTCAGCGATGCGTAAGCACGGCGGTATTCGTCACATTCTGGCGCGTCATGTGGAAGGTGCTTCGCACATGGCGGAAGGTTATACCCGCGCAACGGCAGGGAATATCGGCGTATGTCTGGGGACTTCCGGTCCTGCGGGCACGGACATGATCACCGCGCTCTATTCCGCTTCTGCTGATTCCATTCCTATTCTGTGTATTACCGGCCAGGCTCCGCGCGCCCGTCTGCATAAAGAAGATTTCCAGGCCGTTGATATTGAAGCAATTGCTAAACCGGTCAGCAAAATGGCGGTTACAGTTCGTGAAGCGGCGCTGGTGCCTCGTGTGCTGCAACAGGCGTTTCACCTGATGCGTTCTGGTCGCCCGGGTCCGGTACTGGTGGATTTACCGTTCGACGTTCAGGTTGCGGAAATCGAGTTTGATCCTGACATGTACGAACCGCTGCCGGTCTACAAACCTGCTGCCAGCCGTATGCAGATCGAAAAAGCGGTAGAAATGTTAATTCAGGCCGAACGTCCGGTGATTGTTGCCGGGGGCGGGGTAATCAATGCTGACGCTGCTGCACTGTTACAACAGTTTGCTGAACTGACCAGCGTTCCGGTGATCCCAACGCTGATGGGCTGGGGCTGTATTCCCGACGATCATGAACTGATGGCCGGGATGGTGGGTCTGCAAACCGCGCATCGTTACGGTAACGCAACGCTACTGGCGTCCGACATGGTGTTTGGTATCGGTAACCGTTTTGCGAACCGTCATACCGGTTCGGTAGAGAAATACACCGAAGGGCGCAAAATCGTTCATATCGATATTGAGCCGACGCAAATTGGCCGCGTGCTGTGTCCGGATCTCGGCATTGTCTCTGATGCTAAAGCGGCGCTGACGCTGCTGGTTGAAGTGGCGCAGGAGATGCAAAAAGCGGGTCGTCTGCCGTGTCGTAAAGAATGGGTCGCCGACTGCCAGCAGCGCAAACGCACTTTGCTGCGCAAAACCCACTTCGACAACGTGCCGGTGAAACCGCAGCGCGTGTATGAAGAGATGAACAAAGCCTTTGGTCGCGATGTTTGTTATGTCACCACCATTGGCCTGTCACAAATCGCTGCGGCACAAATGCTGCATGTCTTTAAAGACCGCCACTGGATCAACTGTGGGCAGGCAGGCCCGCTGGGCTGGACCATTCCGGCGGCGCTGGGGGTTTGTGCCGCTGATCCAGAGCGCAAAGTGGTGGCGATTTCCGGTGACTTCGACTTCCAGTTTCTGATTGAAGAATTAGCCGTTGGCGCACAGTTCAACATTCCGTACATCCATGTACTGGTCAATAACGCCTATCTGGGTCTGATTCGCCAGTCGCAGCGCGCGTTTGATATGGATTACTGCGTACAGCTCGCGTTCGAAAATATTAACTCCAGTGAAGTGAACGGGTACGGCGTCGACCACGTAAAAGTAGCGGAAGGTTTAGGTTGTAAAGCGATTCGGGTCTTCAAACCGGAAGATATTGCACCAGCCTTTGAACAGGCGAAAGCCTTAATGGCGCAATATCGGGTACCGGTAGTCGTGGAAGTTATTCTCGAGCGTGTGACCAATATTTCGATGGGCAGCGAACTGGATAACGTCATGGAATTTGAAGATATCGCCGATAACGCAGTGGACGCACCGACTGAAACCTGCTTCATGCACTATGAATAAGGGAGATAAATAATGTTACGTTTCTCTGCTAATTTATCGATGTTATTTGGTGAATATGATTTTCTCGCCCGTTTTGAGAAAGCTGCGCAGTGTGGTTTTCGCGGCGTTGAATTTATGTTCCCTTATGACTATGACATTGAAGAATTAAAACAGGTGCTGGCGAGTAATAAACTCGAACATACGTTGCACAATTTACCGGCAGGTGACTGGGCGGCGGGCGAGCGGGGTATTGCTTGTATTCCTGGTCGTGAAGAAGAGTTTCGGGATGGCGTAGCAGCAGCGATTCGTTATGCTCGTGCGCTGGGTAATAAAAAAATTAACTGTCTGGTCGGTAAAACGCCGGCTGGTTTCAGCAGTGAACAGATTCACACAACGCTTGTAGAAAACCTGCGTTATGCCGCGAATATGCTGATGAAAGAAGATATTTTATTACTGATTGAACCTATCAACCATTTTGATATTCCTGGTTTCCATCTCACCGGAACTCGCCAGGCACTGAAACTGATTGACGATGTTGGTTGCTGCAATTTGAAAATTCAGTATGACATTTATCACATGCAGCGGATGGAAGGTGAATTAACTAATACCATGACTCAGTGGGCCGATAAAATTGGTCACCTGCAAATTGCTGATAATCCGCATCGCGGCGAACCGGGAACCGGAGAAATTAATTATGATTATCTCTTTACGGTAATCGAAAATTCTGACTACAACGGTTGGGTTGGGTGTGAATATAAACCCCAAACCACCACGGAAGCCGGTTTACGCTGGATGGATCCGTACCGTTAAAACGTAACGCTATTCAGACAATGCTTTTTTAGGCCGCTAAGTTGGCAGGGGATCGTGTTGTCTGAATTCAGGAAAAGCGAAATTTAAAAGAGGTTAATTATGAAACTGGGATTTATTGGCTTAGGCATTATGGGTACACCGATGGCCATTAATCTGGCGCGAGCCGGTCATCAACTGCATGTCACAACCATTGGTCCGGTTGCTGATGAATTACTGTCACTGGGTGCCGTCAGTGTTGAAACTGCGCGCCAGGTAACGGAAGCAGCGGACATCATTTTTATTATGGTGCCGGACACACCACAGGTTGAAGAAGTTCTGTTTGGTGAAAATGGTTGTACCAAAGCCTCGCTGAAGGGCAAAACCATTGTTGATATGAGCTCCATTTCCCCGATTGAAACTAAGCGTTTCGCTCGTCAGGTGAATGAACTGGGCGGCGATTATCTCGATGCGCCAGTCTCCGGCGGTGAAATCGGTGCGCGTGAAGGGACGTTGTCGATTATGGTTGGCGGTGATGAAGCGGTATTTGAACGTGTTAAACCGCTGTTTGAACTGCTCGGTAAAAATATCACCCTCGTCGGCGGTAACGGCGACGGTCAAACCTGCAAAGTGGCAAATCAGATTATTGTGGCGCTCAATATTGAAGCGGTTTCTGAAGCCCTGCTATTTGCTTCAAAAGCCGGTGCGGACCCGGTACGTGTGCGCCAGGCGCTGATGGGCGGCTTTGCTTCCTCACGTATTCTGGAAGTTCATGGCGAGCGTATGATTAAACGCACCTTTAATCCAGGTTTCAAAATTGCGCTGCACCAGAAAGATCTCAACCTGGCACTGCAAAGTGCGAAAGCACTGGCGCTGAACCTGCCAAACACTGCGACCTGCCAGGAGTTATTTAATACCTGTGCGGCAAACGGTGGCAGCCAGTTGGATCACTCTGCGTTAGTGCAGGCGCTGGAATTAATGGCTAACCATAAACTGGCCTGATACCCGCAATAAAAATGGCCGATATCAGAAAATGAATCGGCCAGCAATATTAAAAAAAGAAAGCAGCCAAAGATGTTGCTTCAGTATTAAAAATAATATTTTTATTTTATTTGTTCCTCATAGCTAGATTAAAACAACGTTATTCGATACGTGAAATTAAGAGGGATTTATGGAACATCAGAGAAAACTATTCCAGCAACGCGGCTATAGCGAAGATCTATTGCCGAAAACGCAAAGCCAGCGGACCTGGAAAACATTTAACTATTTTACCTTATGGATGGGTTCGGTTCATAACGTTCCCAATTATGTGATGGTCGGCGGCTTTTTTATTCTCGGCTTGTCTACCTTTAGTATTATGCTGGCAATTATCCTCAGCGCCTTTTTCATTGCCGCGGTAATGGTATTAAACGGCGCTGCGGGCAGTAAATACGGCGTACCGTTTGCCATGATCCTGCGTGCTTCTTACGGCGTACGTGGCGCACTGTTTCCCGGATTATTAAGAGGCGGTATTGCTGCCATTATGTGGTTTGGCCTGCAATGTTACGCGGGGTCACTGGCCTGCTTGATTCTGATTGGCAAAATCTGGCCGGGATTTTTAACTCTCGGTGGTGATTTTACCCTGTTAGGGCTTTCTCTACCGGGCTTAATTACTTTCTTACTCTTCTGGCTGGTTAACGTTGGTATTGGTTTTGGCGGCGGCAAAGTTTTAAATAAATTCACTGCCATTCTTAACCCGTGCATCTATATCGTTTTCGGCGGTATGGCGATTTGGGCGATTTCGCTGGTCGGGATCGGTCCAATCTTTGACTACATCCCGAGCGGTATTCAGAAAGCAGAAAACGGTGGCTTCCTGTTCCTGGTGGTGATTAACGCAGTGGTTGCGGTCTGGGCAGCACCGGCGGTTAGCGCATCCGACTTTACGCAAAATGCTCACTCGTTTCGTGAGCAGGCACTTGGGCAAACGCTGGGTTTGGTCGTAGCTTATATTCTGTTTGCGGTCGCCGGGGTATGTATTATTGCCGGAGCCAGTATTCACTACGGCGCTGATACCTGGAACGTGCTGGATATTGTTCAGCGTTGGGACAGCCTGTTTGCCTCGTTCTTTGCGGTACTGGTTATTCTGATGACGACCATTTCCACTAACGCCACCGGTAATATTATTCCGGCTGGTTATCAGATTGCCGCCATTGCACCGACAAAACTGACCTATAAAAACGGCGTACTGATTGCCAGTATTATCAGTTTGCTGATCTGCCCGTGGAAATTAATGGAAAATCAGGACAGTATTTATCTGTTCCTCGATATCATCGGTGGGATGCTGGGTCCGGTAATTGGTGTCATGATGGCGCATTATTTTGTGGTGATGCGTGGACAAATTAATCTTGACGAACTGTATACCGCAGCAGGTGATTTCAAATATTACGATAACGGCTTTAACCTCACCGCGTTTTCAGTAACTCTGGTGGCCGTTATTTTATCTCTCGGTGGTAAATTTATTCCGTTCATGGAGCCTTTATCACGCGTTTCATGGTTTGTCGGCGTTATTGTCGCATTCGCTGCCTACGCGTTATTAAAAAAACGTACAGCAGCAGAAAAAACAGGAGAACAAAAAGTCACAGGTTAATTAATCCCGATATTGAACATTGAGTTAAAAACCAATCTGTATTTTACAAGGAGTTTGTTATGTCTTTTGATTTAATCATTAAAAACGGCACTGTTATTTTAGAAAACGAAGCTCGCGTTGTAGATATCGCCGTTAAAGGCGGAAAAATTGCTGCTATCGGTCAGGATCTGGGTGATGCAAAAGAAGTGATGGATGCGTCTGGTCTGGTGGTTTCGCCGGGCATGGTTGATGCGCACACCCATATTTCTGAACCGGGTCGTAGCCACTGGGAAGGTTATGAAACCGGTACTCGCGCAGCGGCAAAAGGTGGTATCACCACCATGATCGAAATGCCGCTCAACCAGCTGCCTGCAACGGTTGACCGCGCTTCAATTGAACTGAAGTTCGATGCCGCTAAAGGCAAGCTGACTATCGATGCGGCACAACTCGGTGGCCTGGTGTCTTACAACATCGACCGTCTGCATGAGCTGGATGAAGTGGGCGTTGTCGGCTTCAAATGCTTCGTTGCGACCTGTGGCGATCGCGGTATCGACAACGACTTCCGTGATGTAAACGACTGGCAGTTCTTCAAAGGTGCGCAGAAGCTGGGCGAACTGGGGCAGCCGGTGCTGGTGCACTGCGAAAACGCGCTGATCTGTGACGCACTGGGCGAAGAAGCGAAACGTGAAGGTCGCGTAACTGCCCATGACTATGTGGCTTCGCGTCCGGTATTTACCGAAGTGGAAGCGATTCGCCGCGTGCTGTATCTGGCGAAAGTTGCCGGTTGCCGTCTGCACGTTTGCCATATCAGCAGCCCGGAAGGCGTTGAAGAAGTGACTCGTGCACGTCAGGAAGGTCAGGACGTTACTTGTGAATCCTGCCCGCATTACTTTGTACTGGATACCGATCAGTTCGAAGAAATCGGTACTCTGGCGAAGTGTTCACCGCCGATCCGCGATCTGGAAAACCAGAAAGGCATGTGGGAAAAACTGTTTAACGGTGAAATCGACTGCCTGGTTTCCGACCACTCACCATGCCCTCCGGAAATGAAAGCCGGCAACATCATGGAAGCATGGGGCGGTATTGCCGGTCTGCAAAACTGTATGGACGTGATGTTCGATGAAGCGGTACAGAAACGCGGTATGTCTCTGCCGATGTTCGGCAAATTAATGGCGACTAACGCAGCAGATATTTTCGGTCTGCAGCAAAAAGGCCGTATCGCCCCAGGAAAAGATGCCGACTTCGTCTTCATTCAGCCGAATAGCAGCTATGTTCTTACCAATGACGATCTGGAATATCGCCACAAAGTCAGCCCGTATGTTGGCCGTACCATTGGCGCGCGTATCACGAAAACCATCTTACGTGGTGATGTGATTTACGACATCGAACAGGGCTTCCCTGTTGCGCCGAAAGGTCAATTTATCCTTAAACATCAGCAGTAATCTGGCCCCTGCAATGCCCGTCCTTGCGGCGGGCATTCTCCGGTTAAGGTGTGTTTATGTTCAATTTTGCAGTCAGCCGCGAAAGCCTGTTATCAGGATTTCAGTGGTTTTTCTTTATTTTTTGCAACACGGTTGTGGTTCCTCCTACGCTACTTTCTGCTTTTCAGTTGCCGCAAAGTAGCCTGCTTACGCTCACGCAATATGCTTTTCTTGCTACCGCACTGGCCTGCTTCGCTCAGGCGTTCTGCGGTCATCGTCGCGCTATTATGGAAGGGCCGGGTGGCCTGTGGTGGGGAACCATCCTTACTATCACCCTTGGCGAAGCATCGCGCGGGACACCGATCAACGATATCGCTACCAGCCTGGCGGTGGGAATTGCGCTCTCTGGCGTGTTGACGATGTTGATTGGTTTTAGCGGATTAGGTCATCGTCTGGCACGGTTATTTACGCCGTCGGTGATGGTCTTGTTTATGTTGATGCTGGGCGCGCAGCTCACCACTATCTTTTTCAAAGGTATGCTCGGGCTGCCGTTTGGCATAGCCGACCCGAATTTTAAAATTCAGTTACCGCCGTTCGCGCTTTCGGTGGCGGTGATGTGCCTGGTACTGGCGATGATTATCTTTCTGCCGCAACGTTTTGCCCGTTATGGCCTGCTGGTCGGTACCATAACCGGCTGGTTGTTGTGGTACTTTTGCTTTCCTTCTTCGCATTCGCTCTCCGGTGAGTTGCACTGGCAGTGGTTCCCGCTCGGCAGTGGCGGTGCTTTGTCGCCGGGGATTATTCTGACGGCGGTGATTACAGGTCTGGTAAATATCAGCAATACCTACGGTGCGATTCGGGGCACGGATGTTTTTTATCCGCAGCAGGGCGCGGGGAATACGCGTTATCGTCGTAGCTTTGTGGCGACCGGATTTATGACGCTGATAACCGTACCGCTGGCGGTAATTCCATTTTCACCGTTTGTTTCATCCATTGGTTTATTAACCCAGACTGGCGATTACACGCGGCGTTCGTTTATTTATGGCAGCGTTATTTGCCTGCTGGTGGCACTGGTTCCGGCACTCACACGACTGTTTTGCAGTATCCCTTTACCCGTGAGTAGCGCGGTTATGCTGGTTTCTTATCTGCCTTTACTCTTTTCCGCGCTGGTGTTTAGCCAGCAAATAACGTTTACCGCTCGCAATATTTATCGACTCGCATTGCCGTTATTTGTCGGCATATTTTTAATGGCATTACCGCCTGTGTATCTGCAAGACCTTCCATTAACGCTGCGTCCTCTGCTCAGTAACGGCTTATTGGTCGGGATCTTACTGGCTGTTCTTATGGATAACCTTATTCCGTGGGAACGCATCGAATAATTTGTTGAAAAAGGATTGATAATGAAGATTGTCATTGCGCCAGACTCTTTTAAAGAGAGCTTAAGTGCAGAAAAATGTTGTCAGGCAATTAAAGCCGGGTTTTCGACCCTCTTTCCCGATGCGAACTATATCTGTTTGCCGATAGCGGATGGCGGCGAAGGGACGGTGGATGCGATGGTCGCCGCGACGGGTGGTAACATCGTGACGCTTGAAGTCTGCGGGCCGATGGGCGAAAAAGTGAATGCTTTTTATGGCCTTACCGGCGACGGGAAAACAGCGGTGATTGAGATGGCGGCAGCAAGTGGCCTGATGCTGGTCGCGCCTGAAAAGCGTAATCCGTTGCTGGCCTCCAGTTTTGGTACGGGGGAGTTAATTCGTCATGCGCTGGATAACGGCATTCGCCATATTATTCTCGGCATTGGCGGCAGTGCGACGGTCGACGGCGGTATGGGCATGGCGCAGGCGCTTGGTGTGCGTTTCCTTGATGCCGACGGCCAGGTGCTGGCGGCTAACGGCGGCAATTTAGCGCGCGTGGCAAGCATTGAAATGGATGAATGCGATCCGCGTCTGGCGAACTGCCATATTGAAGTAGCATGTGACGTTGATAACCCGCTGGTAGGGGCACGCGGCGCGGCGGCGGTGTTTGGCCCGCAAAAAGGGGCAACGCCGGAGATGGTCGAAGAACTTGAACAGGGGCTGCAAAATTACGCCCGTGTTTTACAACAGCAAACTGAAATTAATGTCTGCCAGATGGCGGGCGGCGGCGCTGCGGGCGGTATGGGTATTGCGGCGGCGGTATTTCTCAATGCGGATATTAAACCGGGCATTGAAATTGTGTTGAATGCGGTCAATCTTGCGCAGGCAGTGCAGGGCGCAGCACTGGTGATCACCGGGGAAGGGCGCATCGACTCGCAAACGGCAGGCGGTAAAGCGCCGCTGGGTGTGGCGTCGGTGGCGAAGCAGTTTAATGTACCGGTAATTGGGATTGCTGGCGTATTGGGTGATGGCGTGGAAGTGGTGCACCAGTACGGCATTGATGCGGTATTCAGCATTTTGCCACGTCTGGCACCTTTAGCCGAAGTGCTCGCCAGCGGTGAAATCAATCTCTTCAACAGCGCGCGAAATATTGCCTGCGCCATTAAAATAGGTCAGGGAATTAAAAACTGACTCTTGCCTTTAAAGCGGATGCTATTTATTTCGTATAAGAGCGCAGTGCTCATGCCGGATGCGGCATGAGTACTATATCCTTCCTGAAAATCGCGCAAATTCTATATATTGCAGAGATCATGTAGGCCTGATAAGCGAAGCGCATCAGGCAATGTTACAAAAAAAGCCACGGTATAAACCGTGGCAAAATCCAACATAGCTAAAAATAATCAGGCGAGTGGTATGACTTAAATCTCTACGTCGCGGTTACAATCTTTCGAGTAAATATAGCTGAACGCTTCACCACGCCCTACGCCATAACCAGCTTGTAAGGAATATGCACCCATAAAGATGTAATCGCCTTTTTTCACCGGGATCCAGTTATTGTCGAGGTTATAAACCCCCTGACCGGAAAGAATATAGGCACCGTGTTCCTGAACGTGTGTTTCGATATAACCGTGGCTGGCACCTGGTGCAAAAGAGAGGATATGCATGTTCATATCAAAACCTAACTCTTTGGGCAGAAAATCCAGCAGGATCACATCATCCATACCTTCATAGTGAATGCGTTCCAGTTCGCTGGCATTGCCAGAAACCAGCCACGGTGCATGGCCTTCTACCGGAACATAGCGGCGCTTATATAAAAAGATTTGGCTGTCTTCGGCCTGGGCGTTAACAAACGTCATTAAGGAGCCTGGCGGGCAATAAAGATAGCCACCTTCGCTTAAGGAAAATGTTTTGCCTTCGGCTTTGGCAGTGATATTTCCAGAGATCACATACAGGAACGTTTCAATGCCTTCGCCACCGAAGCCCTGTTGGTTGCCACCGTTTTGATGCAGTGTGACCAGATAATCAACAAAAGAGGCACCCAGCTTTGGCGTGGAGAGGATTGTCGCGTCACAATTTTCAAAGCCCGGAATAATATTTTTTACCAGACCGTCTGGTGTTAACAGTGCGAAATTACCGTGTTTCACAATCGCACGGTTAGCCAGTAAATCATCGCGGTAACCGGTGACGTTATTTAAATATCCCATTTATGACTCCTTATTTCTGCCAGGCAAGTTGATAAAGCATGAGTGCCAACGTTTTGACCCCTTCGGCAAGGTCGGTAATATTGGTGCGTTCCGCCGGGTTATGGCTGATCCCGTTGATGCTGGGAATGAAAATCATGCAGGTCGGCACGCGAGGCGCGAAAATTTGCGCGTCGTGCCCGGCACCACTGTGCATCACCCGGTAATTCAGTTTTTCACTTTCACACAATTCTGTCAGGGTGGCGACCAGGTCCTTATTCATCGGCACGGGTTCTTCGTCCATCCATAAATCGATATCAATACCAATGTCCATTTCATCGCAAATCGCCCGCATGTCGTTTTCTAACTGTTGGGTGAAATCACGCAGCACGGCGGCGTCGGTATGACGACAATCAATGGTGAACGTGGTTTTACCCGGCACCACATTCACCGTATTCGGGCGCGGCTCCACCTTGCCAAAGGTCAGCACCAGCGGGTCGCCCATCTTTTTCGCTTTTTCGATCGACTGATGGCAAATGCGACTGAAAGCGTAAACCGTATCACGACGATAACCCATCGGCGTGGTGCCTGCATGGTTTGATTCGCCGTTCAGCGTCACCGTATAACGACGCTGCCCGACAATTGCATTCACCACGCCAATTGACTGCCCATTACTTTCCAGCACACAGCCCTGTTCGATATGCAGTTCGACAAAGGCTTTAATATCCTGACGCGGAGTTAGTGGGGCGTTCGGCAGAGTAAATCCGCAAGCCTTCATCGCATCGACAAAACTATTTCCTTTGGCATCACAGATATTCCGCACGTCGTCAGGATTCGCCAGCCCAAAGATATTTTTACTGCCCCAGAAGACATACGGGAAGCGGCTGCCTTCTTCTTCTGCCATCGCCACCACTTCGACCGTACGTAACGGCGCGCCGTATTGCGTTTTCAGCCAGTCAATTGCCAGCCACGCCGCCAGCGCGCCGAATTGCCCGTCGAGGTTACCGCCGTTAACCACGGTATCGATATGCGAACCGCTCAGAACCACTTCCTGTGGATATTCGGTGCCACTCAGGCGACCATATAAATTCCCCACTTCATCGAAACGTGTTTCCAGCCCGCTTGCTGCCATTCTTTTTTTAAATTGCTGCTGAGTTTCCAGCCATTCCGGCGAATAAAGTAAACGGGTCATACCACCCGTTGGGTCAGCGCCAAAAGAGGAAAGCCAGGGCAGCGTTTCTTCTATGGCTTGACGAAAATGTGTAATCATAAGAAAGTCCTGTCTCAATAATTATTGCGCAAAGGGATTTTTCGTTTCGTATGACGTGTTATAAAGCGCGTCGGAAATTAAATACTGGTAAATATCATCAACAATTTCGATGCCTTCGACGGCGGCTTTGCGTTGTTTAATATCCTGATCCTGTCCGGGATAATAAACCTGGTTAAAACCGGGCGCGGGGGTTATGGCATTTAATTCGCGCATGGTCTGGCTAAGATGTTGACGGAATAGTTCGCTGGAGGAGAAAAAGTTCGGGTTAATAACGATATGTAATTGCCCCAAATTACGCCCGGCGTGTAAATCGTCATACATCGAACTAACCTGTCGCCCGAACGGTAAGCCGAGTAAGACGCCTGAGAGGACGTCAATCATCATCATCAGGCCATACCCTTTCGGTCCGGCGGCAGGGAGCAGGGCGTTAACTGCAAATGGATCGGTTGTTGGTGCTCCGTTTTTATCGACCGCCCAGGTATCCGGGATAGACATATTACGCGAGCGGGCGTCGAGCACTTTTCCCCATGCCTGTACGGTAGTCGCCATATCAAAGGTAAGGATCTCGTCGCCTTCTCCCGGCGCGGCAAAGGCCAGTGGGTTAGTTCCGTAGTAAATTTCCGCGCCGCCAAACGGCACCACCATTGGATCGGACTGGCACATCGAAATGCCAATTAACCCTGCGCGGGCTGCCTGCTGCACAAAATAAGAGATTGCGCCGCTGTGACCCATCCGGCTGATACCGACCACCGCAACGCCATTTTGCTGGGCGGTTTTGATGGCATGTTCCATACCCATTTTCGCCGCGACCTGTCCGGCAGCATTGTCGGCATGTAAAATTGCCGAACACGGCCCGGTTTCTTCAAGACGAAATTCCGGTTCACGGTTGGTGCCGCCTTTTGAAATGCGTTCCGCGTAGTATTCCACGCGCACCGCGCCATGAGAGTGGATCCCTCTGGCATCGGCGTAAACCAATACTTCAGCCACGGTTGCAGCGTGCTCACGTTTTAACCCAGCCTGGCAGAGTTTATTCTCGATTAGCTGGTGGAGTGTTTCCCGACTGATTTTCATCTGTCTTCCTTTTTAACGACGGTGTGAAGCATGACTGCAATTAACATACAGGGAAAATATCTGGATTATGTGATCCAGACAGGCAAAAAAATATAGTTAGAATTTATTTGACAATCCGCTCGCTTTTAACCTGGTTTTTAAAACAACCACGCTTATTAAAAAATAACACGTAATCGCCTGGCGGTTATTTGAATTCTTTTGTTAATAATCCCTGTGTGATATTCATCACCTTATTTACTCGTTGTCATCGATACCGTAATCGCCACATTAACACTGCTCGTGCAATTGCCATGGGTGCAATTTTTAAGGAGTTGTTATGATCCACGCCTTTATTAAAAAAGGGTGTTTTCAGGATTCGGTCAGTTTAATGATTATTTCACGAAAACTAAGCGAATCAGAAAATGTTGATGATGTTTCTGTAATGATGGGTACGCCCGCCAATAAAGCGTTATTAGAGACTACAGGTTTCTGGCATGACGATTTTAATAACGCCACGCCGAACGATATTTGCGTGGCAATTCGTAGCGAAGCGGCGGATGCGGGGATCGCGCAGGCGATTATGCAACAGCTTGAAGAGGCGCTAAAACAACTGGCGCAGGGTTCAGGCAGCAGCCAGGCGTTGACGCAGGTGCGTCGCTGGGACAGTGCCTGTCAGAAATTACCCGATGCCAGTCTGGCGCTGATTTCAGTGGCTGGCGAGTATGCGGCGGAACTGGCGAATCAGGCGCTGGATCGCAACCTCAACGTGATGATGTTCTCCGATAACGTCACGCTGGAAGATGAAATCCAACTCAAAACCCGCGCACGCGATAAAGGCTTGCTGGTGATGGGGCCGGACTGCGGTACGTCAATGATTGCCGCCACGCCGCTGGCTTTTGCTAACGTGATGCCGGAAGGCAACATTGGCGTCATTGGCGCTTCCGGTACCGGGATTCAGGAGCTGTGCTCACAGATTGCGCTGGCAGGGGAGGGAATTACTCACGCGATTGGTCTTGGCGGGCGCGATCTCAGCCGTGAAGTGGGCGGCATCAGTGCGCTAACGGCGCTGGAAATGTTAAGCGCCGATGCGAAAAGCGAGGTGCTGGCATTTGTTTCAAAACCACCTGCCGAAGCTGTGCGTCTGAAAATTGTTAATGCCATGAAAGCAACCGGCAAACCGACGGTGGCGCTGTTTTTAGGTTATACCCCGGCGGTGGCCCGCGACGAGAATGTCTGGTTTGCCTCCTCGCTGGATGAGGCCGCTCGCCTGTCTTGCCTGCTTTCACGCGTCACGGCGCGACGTAACGCAATAGCACCTGTCGGCAGCGGATTTATTTGCGGTTTGTATACCGGCGGTACGCTGGCCGCCGAAGCGGCGGGATTACTTGCCGGACACCTTGGCGTGGAAGCCGATGATGCCCATCATCACGGCATGATGCTCGACGCCGATGGTCACCAGATTATTGACCTCGGCGATGATTTCTACACCGTCGGGCGTCCCCATCCGATGATCGACCCAACCTTACGCAACCAGTTAATTGCCGATCTCGGCGCTAAACCGTCAGTGCGCGTATTGCTACTTGATGTCGTGATTGGCTTCGGCGCGACCGCCGATCCTGCCGCCTCGCTGGTGAGCGCCTGGCAAAAAGCCTGTGCCGCGCGTTCAGACAGCCAACCGCTGTACGCCATTGCCACGGTGACAGGTACCGAACGTGACCCGCAATGCCGCTCGCAGCAAATCGCCACGCTGGAAGATGCGGGGATTGCGGTCGTGAGTTCGCTACCGGAAGCCACCTTGCTGGCGGCAGCGTTAATTCATCCGCTCTCGCCTGCCACACAGCAACACACACCGTCATTACTGGAAAACGTCGCCGTGATTAACATCGGATTACGCAACTTTGCGCTGGAGCTACAAAGCGCCAGCAAACCGGTTGTGCATTACCAATGGTCGCCAGTCGCCGGCGGCAATAAAAAACTGGCTCGTTTATTAGAACGTTTGCAATAAGGGGTTCCCATGTTTACATCAGTGGCGCAAGCCAATGCTGCGGTTATCGAACAAATTCGTCGCGCTCGTCCACACTGGCTGGATGTGCAACCGGCTTCTTCACTTATCAGCGAACTAAACGAGGGCAAAACACTGCTTCACGCCGGGCCGCCAATGCGCTGGCAGGAGATGACCGGACCCATGAAAGGGGCGTGCGTGGGCGCATGTCTGTTCGAAGGCTGGGCGAAAGATGAAGCGCAGGCGCTGGCAATACTGGAGCAGGGGGAAGTGAACTTCATTCCTTGTCACCATGTGAATGCCGTCGGGCCAATGGGCGGTATTACTTCTGCCAGTATGCCGATGCTGGTGGTCGAGAACGTGACCGACGGCAACCGGGCGTACTGCAACCTCAACGAAGGTATCGGCAAAGTGATGCGTTTTGGCGCTTACGGCGAAGATGTCCTGACTCGCCATCGCTGGATGCGCGATGTGTTAATGCCAGTATTAAGCGCGGCGCTGGGGCGCATGGAGCGCGGTATCGATCTCACGGCAATGATGGCGCAGGGCATTACCATGGGCGATGAGTTCCATCAACGCAATATTGCTTCCTCAGCACTGTTAATGCGTACGCTGGCCCCACAAATTGCTCGCCTCGATCATGATAAACAGCACATTGCGGAAGTGATGGATTTCCTCAGCGTGACCGATCAGTTCTTCCTCAACCTCGCGATGGCTTACTGCAAGGCGGCGATGGATGCTGGCGCGATGATCCGCGCAGGCAGCATCGTCACGGCAATGACCCGCAACGGCAATATGTTCGGGATTCGGGTCAGCGGGCTGGGCGAACGCTGGTTTACTGCGCCTGTAAACACTCCGCAAGGTCTGTTTTTCACCGGCTTCTCGCAGGAGCAGGCGAACCCGGATATGGGCGATAGCGCGATTACCGAAACCTTTGGTATCGGAGGTGCGGCGATGATCGCAGCACCTGGCGTAACGCGCTTTGTCGGTGCGGGTGGCATGGAAGCGGCCAGGGCGGTATCTGAAGAGATGGCGGAAATTTATCTTGAACGCAATATGCAGTTGCAGATCCCAAGCTGGGATTTTCAGGGCGCGTGCCTGGGGCTGGATATTCGTCGCGTGGTAGAAACCGGCATTACGCCACTCATCAATACCGGTATCGCCCATAAAGAGGCGGGGATCGGGCAGATTGGCGCAGGCACTGTGCGGGCACCGTTGGCCTGCTTTGAACAGGCGCTGGAAGCACTGGCTGAAAGCATGGGGATAGGTTGAGGAACGCGCAATGACGATCATCCATCCTCTGCTTGCCATTAGTAGCGCACCGAATTATCGCCAGTCCTGGCGGTTAGCGGGCGTGTGGCGGCGGGCGATTAACCTGATGACGGAAAGCGGCGAACTGTTAACGCTGCATCGTCAGGGTAGTGGTTTCGGCCCCGGAGGATGGGTGCTTCGACGCGCGCAATTCGATGCGTTATGCGGTGGATTATGCGGCAATGAACGACCGAAGGTAGTGGCTCAAGGGATTCGCCTCGGACGTTTCACGGTTAAACAGCCACAGCGTTATTGTTTGCTGCGTATTACGCCGCCTGCGCATCCTCAACCGCTTGCAGCTGCATGGATGCAACGCGCGGAGGAAACCGGGCTTTTCGGGCCACTGGCGTTGGCGGCAGGCGATCCGCTTCCTGCTGAATTACGCCAGTTTCGCCACTGTTTTCAGGCCGCGCTCAATGGCGTGAAGACCGACTGGCGGCACTGGCTGGGCAAAGGTCCGGGATTAACGCCGAGTCATGATGACACGCTGAGCGGAATGCTGCTGGCGGCCTGGTATTATGGCGCTTTAGATGCGCGCTCCGGTCGCCCATTTTTTGTCTGTTCCGACAATCTTCAACTCGTTACCACAGCGGTGAGCGTCAGTTATTTACGTTATGCCGCGCAAGGATATTTCGCCTCGCCACTCCTGCACTTTGTCCATGCTCTGAGTTGCCCGAAACGTACCGCTGTTGCGATTGATTCGCTGCTGGCGCTGGGGCACACGTCAGGGGCCGATACGCTGCTGGGGTTCTGGCTTGGTCAACAATTATTACAAGGAAAACCATGAAAACACTGGTTGTAGCTCTTGGGGGCAATGCCTTGCTTCAGCGCGGTGAGGCGCTGACGGCAGAAAATCAATATCGCAATATCGCCAGCGCTGTACCTGCGCTGGCGCGCCAGGCCCGTTCTTATCGGCTGGCGATTGTTCACGGCAACGGGCCGCAGGTGGGGCTGCTGGCGTTACAGAATCTGGCGTGGAAAGAGGTAGAACCGTATCCGCTGGATGTGCTGGTGGCGGAAAGCCAGGGGATGATTGGCTATATGCTGGCGCAGAGCTTGAGCGCACAGCCGCAGATGCCGCCCGTGACGACGGTGCTGACGCGCATTGAGGTTTCGCCTGATGATCCGGCGTTTTTGCAGCCAGAGAAGTTTATCGGTCCGGTTTATCAGCCAGAAGAACAAGAGGCACTGGAAGCGGCTTACGGCTGGCAGATGAAACGTGATGGTAAATATTTGCGCCGGGTGGTGGCGTCTCCGCAACCGCGTAAAATTCTCGACAGCGAAGCCATCGAGTTGTTGCTCAAAGAGGGGCATGTGGTGATTTGCAGTGGCGGCGGCGGTGTGCCTGTGACGGATGACGGAGCAGGGAGTGAAGCAGTGATTGATAAAGATCTCGCCGCTGCGTTGCTCGCTGAGCAGATTAACGCCGATGGGCTGGTGATCCTCACCGATGCTGACGCGGTTTATGAAAACTGGGGAACGCCGCAGCAACGCGCCATTCGCCGTGCCACACCGGATGAGTTAGCGCCATTTGCCAAAGCCGATGGTTCGATGGGGCCGAAGGTAACGGCGGTGAGTGGCTATGTCAGAAGCCGTGGCAAACCTGCGTGGATTGGGGCGTTATCGCGGATTGAAGAGACGCTGGCGGGCGAAGCGGGGACCTGTATTTCGCTGTAGTCGTAGGCATTAGACATTTGTGCCTGATGCGACGCTTGACGCGTCTTATCAGGCCTACAATGGGTACCGGAGCGTTAAGCCGGATAAGGCGTTCACGCCGAATCCGGTAAGAATATGTGCACCAGGTTAACTGAACTTACTCTGCGCCCAAATCACGCCACTGGCATACTCCGGCGGCAGCAGCGGGATTAAGGCTTCCAGCGTCGCGGTCAGACGCGATGTGTCGCTGTCGGTCAAATTCAGATGCCCCACTTTACGCCCCGGACGGACTTCTTTGTCGTACCAGTGCAGATGCACTAGCGGCAGTTTCAGCCAGTCATAATTCACATCGCTACCAATCAGGTTGATCATCACCGACGGGCTATTCACTACCGGTTGCGGTAACGGCAGATCGGTAATCGCCCGCAGATGCAGCTCAAACTGGCTGATGCTGGCACCGTTTTGTGTCCAGTGACCGCTGTTATGCACACGCGGAGCCAGTTCGTTGATCAGCAGACCTTGCGGGGTGACAAAACACTCCATCGCCATCACGCCCACATAGCCCAGCTCCTGCATAATCGCCGACAACATCTCTTCAGCTTGTGCCTGTTGCTGCGCGTTGGCCTGCGGGAAAGCGACGCTGGTGCGTAAAATACCGTCCTGATGCAGGTTATGCGTCAGCGGATAAAATACGGTGCTGCCATCAAAGCCGCGCGCACCAACCAGCGACACTTCACCAGAGAAGTTTATGCCCTGCTCGACAATACATTCGCCGTAGGATTCAGCCGGTAACTGTTCGGTTTCATCGGCGCGTAAACGCCATTGACCGCGTCCGTCATAGCCACCAGTGCGACGCTTAACAATCGCCAGCTCACCTAAACGATCAAACACCGCAGGCCACTCGCTGCGATCGGCAAGTAACTGCCACGGTGCGGTCGGCAGGTGGAGCTTATCGAAAAGCTGCTTCTGAGTCAGACGGTCAGCAATAATCGGGAATACATCGCGGTTCACAAAGGCCGGATGGCGCGCCAGCTCGCGGGTTAATGCGGTTTCCGGCCAGCGTTCGATCTCAGCGGTAATCACACTTTGTTGAAAAGGCACCGCCGCCGGTTCAGCGTCCAGCCCGACTGGCCAGACAGCAATGCCTAACGGTTCGCCTGCCTGACGCAGCATACGGCCTAACTGCCCGTTACCGAGGACGCAAACCTGTTTCATGCCGCACCTCGCGGGTCCGGGTTTTCCAGCACTTCGTCAGTTTGGGCTTTGCGCCAGTCATTCAGACGCTGGTGTAGCTCTTTATCATGAGTTGCAAGAATTTGTGCTGCCAGTAACGCCGCGTTTGCCGCGCCAGCTTTACCAATCGCCAGTGTACCCACCGGAATGCCGCGCGGCATTTGTACGATGGAGTAGAGGCTATCGACACCGCTCAGTGCGGCGCTCTGTACTGGCACGCCCAGCACTGGCACCAGCGTTTTGGCGGCAATCATGCCTGGCAGGTGCGCTGCGCCGCCTGCGCCCGCAATAATCACCTGATAACCGTTCTCTTCGGCACTTTCGGCGAAGCTGAACAGTTTATCGGGGGTGCGGTGAGCAGAAACCACTTCAACGTGGTGTGGGACATTCAGGATTTCGAAGATTTCGGCGGCGAACTGCATGGTAGCCCAGTCGCTTTTGGACCCCATCACGATGGCGACACGCGCCGGATTATTGCGGGAAGACATGCGTCTTAAAACTCCTGTGGTGCACAACTCTCGGCTTTAGAGGGCACAGAGAATAGCACGGAAAGAGAGCAAGGAAAACGGTTGCGTGGCTGTGAAATCAGCAAAGTTGCGGGTATTTAAAACGGAAAATGAATCAGCTCAACGTCATCTGCCGTGACTTTCACCATTGAACCTTCAGTATGCCAGGCACCCAGCACGACGCGGAAAGCAGGTTGCTGATTGGCGATAAGTTCATGTACTGCCGGGCGATGGGTATGCCCGTGAATCAGCCATTGCACCTGATGTTTTTCCATCGCACTGACCACCGCGTTTTGGTTAACGTCCATGATCGCCAGCGATTTACTGCTGTTGGCTTCTTTGCTGTTCGCTCGCATTCGCGCGGCAATGCGTTTGCGCACAAACAACGGCAGGGCGAGGAATAGCGTTTGCAGCCAGGGTTTGTGGACTTTGGCGCGAAAAGCCTGATAACCGGCGTCATCGGTGCACAGCGTGTCGCCATGCATAATCAATACCCGGCGACCATACAGTTCGAGCACCTTTTCTTCCGGCAATAACGTCATGCCGCTTTCACGGGCAAAGCGTTTGCCGAGCAGAAAATCACGGTTGCCATGAATGAAATAACAGGGAACACCGGAATCGGACACCGCTTTGATCGCTGCCGCCATCTGGCGATGGAGTGGGTTGGGATCGTCGTCGCCAATCCACGCTTCAAACAGATCGCCAAGAATATACAGCGCGTCGGCCTTGCGGGCTTCCCCCGCTAAAAAACGCAGAAAACCGGCGGTGATCGCCGGTTCTTCCGCGCAGAGATGAAGATCTGCAATAAAGAGTGTCGCCACGATTACTCGCTAACGGTCACGCTTTCAATGATAACGTCTTCTTTTGGCACGTCCTGGTGCATACCGCTACGACCGGTTGCCACACCTTTGATTTTGTCTACCACGTCCATGCCTTCAACCACTTCAGCAAACACGCAGTAACCCCAACCTTGCAGGCTTTCGCCAGAGAAGTTCAGGAAGTCGTTATCAACCACGTTGATGAAGAACTGTGCAGTTGCAGAGTGCGGTGCCTGAGTACGGGCCATTGCCAGCGTACCACGGGTATTTTTCAGACCGTTGTTGGCTTCGTTTTTGATCGGGTCTTTGGTGGTTTTTTGCTTCATGCCCGGCTCAAAACCGCCGCCCTGAATCATAAAGCCGTTGATTACACGGTGGAAAATGGTGTTGTTGTAAAAACCTTCGCGGCAGTAGTCCAGGAAGTTTTTAACTGTTTCAGGTGCTTTATCGTCAAAAGTTTTGATGACAATATCGCCGTGATTGGTGTGGAAAGTAACCATTTTTGCATCCTGTTCCGTTTGATTGGTGCTTCAACCCGGTTCGGGTCATATATAGGGTGGTGTTATAGCATAACCGCACGATCGGATCATCACGCAATGTATGCTGATTCGCGCGGGAAATATGGGTATTATACGCAACTCAATTACCCACACATGTCTAAACGGAATCTTCGATGCTAAAAATCTTCAATACTCTGACACGCCAAAAAGAGGAATTTAAGCCTATTCACGCCGGGGAAGTCGGCATGTACGTGTGTGGAATCACCGTTTACGATCTCTGTCATATCGGTCACGGGCGTACCTTTGTTGCCTTTGACGTGGTTGCGCGCTATCTGCGTTTCCTCGGCTATAAGCTGAAGTATGTGCGCAACATTACTGATATCGATGACAAAATCATCAAACGCGCCAATGAAAATGGCGAAAGCTTTGTGGCGCTGGTGGATCGCATGATCGCCGAAATGCACAAAGATTTTGATGCTTTGAACATTCTGCGCCCGGATATGGAGCCGCGCGCGACGCACCATATCGCAGAAATTATTGAACTCACTGAACAACTGATCGCCAAAGGTCACGCTTATGTGGCGGACAACGGCGACGTGATGTTTGACGTACCGACCGATCCGACATATGGCGTGCTGTCGCGTCAGGATCTCGACCAGCTGCAGGCAGGCGCGCGCGTTGACGTGGTCGACGACAAACGCAACCCGATGGATTTCGTTCTGTGGAAGATGTCGAAAGAGGGCGAACCGAGCTGGCCGTCGCCGTGGGGCGCGGGCCGTCCAGGCTGGCACATTGAATGTTCGGCAATGAACTGCAAGCAGCTGGGTAACCACTTTGATATTCACGGCGGCGGTTCAGACCTGATGTTCCCGCACCACGAAAACGAAATCGCTCAGTCCACCTGTGCGCATGATGGTCAGTATGTGAACTACTGGATGCACTCCGGGATGGTAATGGTTGACCGCGAGAAGATGTCCAAATCGCTGGGTAACTTCTTCACCGTGCGCGATGTGCTGAAATACTACGATGCCGAAACCGTGCGTTACTTCCTGATGTCGGGGCACTATCGCAGCCAGTTGAACTACAGCGAAGAGAACCTGAAGCAGGCGCGTGCGGCGCTGGAGCGTCTCTACACTGCGCTGCGCGGCACAGATAAAACCGTTGCGCCTGCCGGTGGGGAAGCGTTTGAAGCGCGCTTTATTGAAGCGATGGACGACGATTTCAACACCCCGGAAGCCTATTCCGTGCTGTTTGATATGGCCCGTGAAGTGAACCGTCTGAAAGCAGAAGATATGGCAGCGGCGAATGCAATGGCGTCTCATCTGCGTAAACTTTCCGCTGTATTGGGCCTGCTGGAGCAAGAACCGGAAGCGTTCCTGCAAAGCGGCGCGCAGGCAGACGACAGTGAAGTGGCTGAGATTGAAGCGTTAATTCAACAGCGTCTGGATGCCCGTAAAGCGAAAGACTGGGCGGCGGCAGATGCGGCGCGTGACCGTCTTAACGAGATGGGGATCGTGCTGGAAGATGGCCCGCAAGGGACCACCTGGCGTCGTAAGTAATTGCGCTATTGCCGGATGCGAGTTTTCGCATCCGGTTATCGCCTGCACCACCACAACATTCCCATCAGTAGCATCCCCGGCAACCACACCCACATCAATTCAGAAATAATCACCTGATGTCCGTACGGCGTGGTGTAACGAGACAATGCAAACGGCGCGACTTTAATCACCTGCCAGGGAGCGAAAAAGCGTTCATCTGACCACGGCCACAGCCAGCCAACGCCCTTACCGCCAGTGGTTACCGAATCCAGCAAGCTGTGCGATAACAACGAGACGGTTAAAAACAGCCAGCAGCGAATCAGCCCAGCCCTGAACCATCGACGTCCAATCAGCACACATAACAGCGGGACAACAAACGCAAACACCAGCGAATGGGTAAACCCGCGATGACCAAAAACATTGCCGTAAGCAACGCCAAATTTAAACGACAATACGTCGGCATCAGGCAGCATCGCCAGGACGATTCCGGCAAATAAAAGACGCGGAGGGATGACTTTCGAACCCAACCCTAAACCAATGCAAAGGGGAACGGCGGCGTGCGTAATAACGGTTGGCATGATGATCGCTTCGGCAAAATGTCGATGCTATCAGCATGGATGAATGGGGCGTAGAGGGCAAAAGTCTGAAAAGAGAACCGGCCTGTTGTTACAGGCCGGGAAAGGGATCAGGCAACAACCTGTACGCTGTGACCTGCAAAACTCACTGTCTGCCCGGCGACGATTTTGCAGCGTTTGCGCGTTTCAACCGCACCGTCGACTTTCACCTGGCCTTCGGCAATCGCGATTTTCGCCTGCGCGCCGCTTTCGCTCCAGCCTTCCAGTTTCAGCAAGTCGCACAGCTCAACGTGCGGATGTTTACCTAAAGAAAATGTCGCCATGTTACTCACCCTGTGGATCATGATATTCAACGCACGCCTGTAGCGTGTTTTCAATCAGCGTGGCAACCGTCATCGGGCCAACGCCGCCGGGAACAGGCGTAATGTATGAGGCGCGTTTAGCCGCGTCTTCAAACACGACGTCGCCCACAACTTTGCCATTTTCCAGACGGTTGATGCCGACATCAATCACAATTGCGCCTTCTTTGATCCAGTCACCGGGAATAAAGCCTGGCTTACCGACGGCAACGATCAATAGATCGGCATTTTCTACGTGGTGACGCAGATTTTTAGTGAAACGGTGAGTCACGGTGGTGGTGCAACCTGCCAGTAGCAGTTCCATGCTCATCGGGCGGCCAACGATATTCGATGCGCCAATCACCACGGCGTTGAGGCCGAAGGTATCAATGTTGTAACGCTCAAGCAGCGTGACAATACCGCGCGGGGTGCAGGGACGCAGACGCGGCGCGCGCTGGCACAGGCGACCGACGTTATAAGGATGGAAACCGTCTACGTCTTTGTCCGGGTGTATACGTTCCAGCACTTTGACGTTATCAATACCCGCCGGTAACGGCAGTTGAACCAGAATGCCATCGATGGTGTTGTCGGCATTCAGCGTATCGATAAGCTCCAGCAGCTCCGCTTCGCTGGTGGTTTCCGGGAGGTCGTAAGAGCGGGAGACGAACCCGACTTCTTCACAAGCCTTGCGTTTGCTTGCGACATAAATTTGCGATGCAGGGTTACTACCCACCAGCACAACGGCCAGTCCTGGTGCCCGCAGTCCGGCTGCAATACGCGCCTGAACTTTTTGAGCAACTTCAGAGCGCACCTGCTGCGCAATCGTTTTACCGTCAATAATCTTTGCTGCCATCAGAGAGAGGATTCCATCTGTTACGTAGGTCGAAGGGGATGCGCCTATTTTGTCAGAAGCGGGGCGCGCTGTCAGGTTTCGTTTCAGATTTATCGCGTGAAGCGACCTCGTGCGAAGGTGAGGCGCACTGTCGCTGAGATTGAAAGCTTCATTTTTCGTCCATGATGGCGTTGTAAATCTGGAACTGACTTATTTCCTTGTCAAAGGATTAAGATAATTTAAGAAATACCTGACAATATAAAAAGAATTTTCAGCCTGGTAATTTACCGCTTCAGGTCTATATTTGTGTTGAATATATTTTGCGCGGAAGTATTCATCTAACGGGGCTCTCTATTTTTTAGAATAGAGTGCATATTTTCAATTAAGACATTCTTAGAGGATAAAAAGGAATTTACTACTATCAGTGTCTTAAATAAAGTAATCGGTTATATACGGATGTGGAGTCGATAAATGAGATTGAAGGAATATATATGAAATTAAGATTTATTTCGTCTGCGCTGGCCGCCGCACTATTCGCCGCTACGGGTAGTTATGCTGCCGTTGTAGATGGCGGTACAATTCACTTTGAAGGCGAACTGGTGAATGCTGCCTGTTCAGTGAATACTGACTCGGCAGACCAGGTTGTCACACTCGGTCAATATCGTACCGATATTTTCAATGCTGTTGGTAATACCTCTGCATTAATTCCATTCACTATACAGTTGAACGACTGCGATCCTGTCGTTGCCGCTAATGCTGCCGTTGCATTTTCTGGTCAGGCGGATGCAATCAATGATAATTTATTGGCCATTGCATCCAGTACTAATACAACAACAGCAACGGGTGTCGGTATTGAAATACTTGATAATACATCCGCAATTCTCAAACCTGATGGGAATAGCTTCTCAACCAACCAGAACTTGATCCCCGGGACCAACGTTCTTCATTTTTCTGCACGTTATAAAGGCACCGGTACAAGTGCATCAGCAGGGCAAGCAAATGCTGACGCGACTTTTATTATGAGATACGAATAATCAAAACCACGTTGTTTTGAATTATATATCACGTCTTATAACAAAGTAATGTACCGGTTGTCTGAAGCGGTATGGTGGCAATGTAAATCGAAATCACGCTCACTTTGTATCATGCCGCTTTATTAAATGAAAAGGGAATGATGTGTTGTAAGAAACCAAAGCAATCATTTCTTTATACTCCTTATTTTTGCCGTCAGGAATACACAAGGCGTATTAACTATGATGACTAAAATAAAGTTATTGATGCTCATTATATTTTATTTAATCATTTCGGCCAGCGCCCATGCTGCCGGAGGGATCGCATTAGGTGCCACGCGTATTATTTATCCCGCTGATGCTAAACAGACTGCGGTATGGATTAGAAATAGCCATACCAATGAGCGCTTTCTGGTCAATTCGTGGATTGAAAACAGCAGCGGTGTAAAAGAAAAGTCATTCATCATTACACCGCCACTGTTTGTTAGTGAACCCAAAAGCGAAAATACTTTGCGTATTATTTACACCGGTCCACCGCTGGCGGCAGATCGTGAGTCTTTGTTCTGGATGAATGTTAAGACGATCCCTTCGGTAGATAAAAATGCATTGAACGGCAGGAATGTTTTGCAACTGGCGATTTTATCGCGCATGAAATTATTTCTCCGTCCAATTCAATTACAAGAATTACCCGCAGAAGCGTCGGACACACTCAAGTTTTCGCGATCCGGTAACTATATCAATGTTCATAATCCATCACCTTTTTATGTCACCCTGGTTAACTTGCAAGTGGGCAGCCAAAAACTGGGGAATGCTATGGCTGCACCCAGAGTTAATTCACAAATTCCCTTACCCTCAGGAGTGCAGGGAAAGCTGAAATTTCAGACCGTTAATGATTATGGTTCAGTAACCCCGGTCAGAGAAGTGAACTTAAACTAACCGAATCATCTGACAATATCAGAGCTAATTATGAAAATACCCACTACTACGGATATTCCGCAGAGGTATACCTGGTGTCTGGCCGGAATTTGTTATTCATCTCTTGCCATTTTACCCTCCTTTTTAAGCTATGCGGAAAGTTATTTCAACCCGGCATTTTTATTAGAGAATGGCACATCCGTTGCTGATTTATCGCGCTTTGAGAGAGGTAATCATCAACCTGCGGGTGTGTATCGGGTGGATCTCTGGCGTAATGATGAGTTCATTGGTTCACAGGATATCGTATTTGAATCGACGACAGTAAATACAGGTGATAAATCAGGTGGGTTAATGCCTTGTTTTAATCAGGCACTCCTTGAACGAATTGGCCTTAATAGCAGTGCATTCCCCGAGTTAGCCCAGCAGCAAAATAATAAATGCATTAATTTACTGAAAGCTGTACCTGATGCCACAATTAACTTTGATTTTGCAGCGATGCGCCTGAACATCACTATTCCTCAGATAGCGTTGTTGAGTAGCGCTCACGGTTACATTCCGCCTGAAGAGTGGGATGAAGGTATTCCTGCTTTACTCCTGAATTATAATTTCACCGGTAACAGAGGTAATGGTAACGATAGCTATTTTTTTAGTGAACTCAGCGGGATTAATATTGGCCCGTGGCGTTTACGCAACAATGGTTCCTGGAACTATTTTCGCGGAAATGGATATCATTCAGAACAGTGGAATAATATTGGCACCTGGGTACAGCGCGCCATTATTCCGCTGAAAAGTGAACTGGTAATGGGAGACGGCAATACAGGAAGTGATATTTTCGATGGCGTTGGATTTCGTGGTGTACGGCTTTACTCTTCCGATAATATGTATCCTGATAGCCAGCAAGGGTTTGCCCCAACGGTACGTGGGATTGCCCGTACGGCGGCCCAGCTAACGATTCGGCAAAATGGTTTTATTATCTATCAAAGCTATGTTTCCCCCGGCGCTTTTGAAATTACAGATTTGCACCCGACATCTTCAAATGGCGATCTGGACGTCACCATCGACGAGCGCGATGGTAATCAGCAGAATTACACGATTCCGTATTCAACAGTGCCAATTTTACAACGCGAAGGGCGTTTCAAATTTGACCTGACGGCGGGTGATTTTCGTAGCGGTAATAGTCAGCAATCGTCGCCTTTCTTTTTTCAGGGCACGGCACTCGGCGGTTTACCACAGGAATTTACTGCCTACGGCGGGACGCAATTATCTGCAAATTACACCGCCTTTTTATTAGGGCTGGGGCGCAATCTCGGGAACTGGGGCGCAGTGTCGCTGGATGTAACGCATGCGCGCAGTCAGTTAGCCGACGACAGTCGTCATGAGGGGGATTCCATTCGCTTCCTCTATGCGAAATCAATGAACACTTTCGGCACCAATTTTCAGTTAATGGGTTACCGCTATTCGACACAAGGTTTTTATACCCTTGATGATGTTGCGTATCGTCGAATGGAGGGGTACGAATATGATTACGATTATGACGGTGAGCATCGCGATGAACCGATAATCGTGAATTACCACAATTTACGCTTTAGCCGTAAAGACCGTTTGCAGTTAAATATTTCACAATCACTTAATGACTTTGGCTCGCTTTATATCTCTGGTACCCATCAAAAATACTGGAATACTTCGGATTCAGATACCTGGTATCAGGTGGGGTATACCAGCAGCTGGGTTGGCATCAGTTATTCACTCTCATTTTCGTGGAATGAATCTGTAGGGATCCCCGATAACGAACGTATTGTCGGACTTAATGTTTCAGTGCCTTTCAATGTTCTGACCAAACGTCGCTACACCCGGGAAAATGCGCTCGACCGCGCTTATGCCTCTTTTAACGCCAACCGTAACAGCAACGGGCAAAATAGCTGGCTGGCAGGCGTTGGTGGGACCTTACTGGAAGGCCACAACCTGAGTTATCACGTAAGCCAGGGCGATACCTCGAATAATGGGTATACGGGCAGCGCCACGGCAAACTGGCAGGCCGCTTACGGTACGCTGGGGGTCGGGTATAACTACGACCGCGATCAACATGACGTTAACTGGCAGCTGTCTGGCGGTGTGGTCGGGCATGAAAATGGTATAACGCTGAGCCAGCCTTTAGGGGATACCAATGTTTTGATTAAAGCGCCAGGCGCAGGCGGTGTACGCATTGAAAATCAAACTGGAATTTTAACCGACTGGCGCGGCTATGCGGTAATGCCGTATGCCACGGTTTATCGATATAACCGTATCGCGCTTGATACCAATACGATGGGGAATTCCATCGATGTTGAAAAAAATATTAGCAGCGTTGTGCCGACGCAAGGCGCGTTGGTTCGTGCCAATTTTGATACCCGCATAGGCGTGCGGGCGCTCATTACCGTTACCCAGGGCGGAAAACCGGTGCCGTTTGGATCACTGGTACGGGAAAACAGTACCGGAATAACCAGTATGGTGGGTGATGACGGGCAAGTTTATTTAAGTGGTGCGCCATTGTCTGGTGAATTACTGGTTCAGTGGGGAGACGGCGCGAACTCACGCTGCATTGCGCACTATGTATTGCCGAAGCAAAGCTTACAGCAAGCCGTCACTGTTATTTCGGCAGTTTGCACACATCCTGGCTCATAAAGGAAATTATCAATGAAGATAATCTGCAGATTATTATTGGCAATGGCATGTTTGTGTCTGGCAAACATATCCTGGGCTACTGTTTGTGCAAATAGTACTGGCGTAGCAGAAGATGAACACTATGATCTCTCAAATGTCTTTAATAGCACCAATAACCAGCCAGGCCAGATTGTTGTTTTACCGGAAAAATCCGGCTGGGTAGGTGTGTCAGCAATTTGTCCACCCGGCACGCTGGTGAATTATACATACCGTAGTTATGTCACTAACTTTATTGTTCAGGAAACTATCGATAATTATAAATATATGCAATTAAATGATTATCTATTAGGTGCGATGAGTCTGGTTGATAGCGTGATGGATATTCAATTCCCTCCGCAAAATTATATTCGTATGGGAACAGATCCTAACGTTTCGCAAAACCTTCCGTTCGGGGTGATGGATTCTCGTTTGATATTTCGTTTAAAGGTTATTCGTCCCTTTATTAACATGGTGGAGATCCCCAGACAGGTGATGTTTACCGTGTATGTGACATCAACGCCTAACGATCCGTTGGTTACACCTGTTTATACCATTAGTTTTGGTGGCCGGGTTGAAGTACCGCAAAACTGCGAATTAAATGCCGGGCAAATTGTTGAATTTGATTTTGGTGATATCGGCGCATCGTTATTTAGTGCGGCAGGGCCGGGGAATCGACCAGCTGGTGTCATGCCGCAAACCAAGAGCATTGCGATCAAATGTACGAATGTTGCTGCGCAGGCTTATTTAACAATGCGTCTGGAAGCCAGTGCCGTTTCTGGTCAGGCGATGGTGTCGGACAATCAGGATTTAGGTTTTATTGTGGCCGATCAGAACGATACGCCGATCACGCCTAACGATCTCAATAGCGTTATTCCTTTCCGTCTGGATGCAGCTGCGGCAGCCAATGTCACACTTCGCGCCTGGCCTATCAGTATTACCGGTCAAAAACCGACCGAAGGGCCGTTTAGCGCGCTGGGGTATTTACGCGTCGATTATCAATGAGGTACGGAGAATGAGAAGAGTGCTCTTTAGCTGTTTCTGCGGGCTACTGTGGAGTTCCAGTGGATGGGCAGTTGACCCTTTAGGAACGATTAATATCAATTTGCACGGTAACGTTGTTGATTTCTCCTGTACCGTAAACACAGCGGATATTGATAAGACGGTAGATTTAGGCAGATGGCCTACGACACAACTACTGACCGCTGGCGATACCACGGCACTCGTCCCTTTTAGCCTGCGGCTGGAGGGATGTCCTCCGGGTTCAGTCGCGATTTTATTTACGGGAACGCCGGCATCCGATACCAATCTGCTGGCTCTGGATGATCCCGCAATGGCACAAACCGTCGCCATCGAATTACGTAATAGCGATCGCTCCCGGCTCGCACTGGGGGAGGCGAGTCCGACTGAGGAAGTAGATGCAAATGGCAATGTCACACTAAACTTTTTTGCCAATTATCGAGCGTTAGCCAGCGGTGTTCAGCCAGGTGTGGCGAAAGCGGATGCGATATTTATGATCAATTACAATTAATATTATATTAATTCATATAATTTGGCGTAGTCGATAAGCTCTACAATTGAATGCAAACCTAGCTTGCCATAAATATTAGATTTAAGCGCACTAACTGTTTTATTGCTAAGTAATAACTTATCGGCAATTTCTTTATTGGATAATCCGCTAACCAGATAACGTAATATGGTCACTTCACGATTAGATAGCACCGTGACCGTTGAGCTATTCGTACTGCATTTATTGCTTTTTATATAGTTGAGCGTTTCGCTGGGAAAAAAAGTGTATCCGGAGAGGATCATCTGAACGGCATGAAAAATATCATTCTGATCATTGCATTTACTGACAAAACCGTTAGCACCAGCTTGTATCGCTCTGCCAGCATAAAAGCATTCTGATTTCGATGATAAAAATAATACTTTCACTGTGCTCTGGATTTGTTTGATCCTTTTCAGGAAGGTAAAACCGTCTGTTCCGGGCAAGTCTATATCCATAATGATTAAATCAACAGGACGGGTTCGGAGATAATCGATGGTTATGCGATAATCATCCGTTTTCAGGACAATTTGCAATTCATTGTTTTTTTGCAACAGAACTTCAATAGACATTCTGATGATAGGATGAGTATCCATAATGATCACCGACGTTGGTTTCATAGTTACCAGTCTCATTGGATCGGACAATTTTCCGTTAGGGCGGGAAATTGTACTTTGATACATAAAAATACGGGTTTTCTTGATTCAGACGCGCAGCAATGTGCGTTTGTTTGCCGCTATAGCGAAATAAATCAGAAAATCAGACGCGGTCGTTCACTTGTTCAGCAACCAGATCAAAAGCCATTGACTCAGCAAGGGTTGACCGTATAATTCACGCGATTACACCGCATTGCGGTATCAACGCGCCCTTAGCTCAGTTGGATAGAGCAACGACCTTCTAAGTCGTGGGCCGCAGGTTCGAATCCTGCAGGGCGCGCCATTTCTTCTTCATTTATCCCCGTCTTATCCGTTTCCGCTTTGCCCTTCACCACATCACTTTTTGTCGCTGTTTGGCGAGATAATTCAACGGTGTCAGGCCGTAAAACGCCTTAAAAACAGAGATAAAGTACGACGTGCTGCTATAGCCACATAATTGCGCTACCTGAGTGATATTTTTGTTATCCATCAATAACATCTGTACGGCGTAACGCATACGACACTCTGTGACAATCTGGCTATAGCTGGTATTTTCGTTTTTTAATTTCTTTTTGAGCAGGCTGGGGCTTAAACATAGCGAACTGGCGACAATTCGCAGATTCCAGTAATGCTGAATATCGCTTTGAATAATGCGGCAGACGCTGTCGCGGACGCTGCTGCGTAAGATATACATCAGTAGGGCAATAAACCGCGATTGCTCAAGAAAGTTAGACAATACGGTAAAAAGCAATGCGCGCGTCAACTCCGCTTCGCAGGGTTTGCTGGGTTGCTGCTTGCTGTGGTTGGCGGCTAGCCGGAACACTTCCGGTGTACGGCTATGACAAGCGATAACCGGGGTAGCCAGCCGCGACCAGGGCTTTACGCAGGTTAAGTTCTTATTTAAAAACAACAGATAATCGTTGATGATGTTGCGGTTGATGTGGGTGATTAATACGTGATTTAACGTTGAGAGTTCAATGACGTTATTGTTGCACGCGAAGGCGGCCAGGTAATTTTTCGGAAGGGTAAACGTGGCATGGTTATTAACGCTTACCTCTACCTCTTTTTCGGTCAGGATCACCACGCAAGGTTCACTGCTGCTCAATTGCATTTCGCACTCCTCAGATATCAGAAACTCCGCTCAAAGGATCTATGCTTCCTGCATGAGTGATCGGCCCGTTCGCCGATAACGATCTTCTTTCTTTAGCACGCTTTTTAGCAATTAATCTTGATGGAATTCTGACGAGAGCGAAAGAGGTAAGCCAGGTCGTACCCGACTTACCTGGAGGGGATTTAATACTCGAGAATGCCGTGTGCGACGGGCAAATAGCGCAGAGAGAAATAGAGCGTGTCTTTACCGCAAGAGGAACGTTTCGCTAACAGCGAGGCGATCTCTGCATTCGGTTTCGGTTTCGCTGTAAAGGTTTTGCCTTTGCCGGCGACAAACAGTTCATAAACAATGCCGCTGGCAGGGGCGGAACTTTGGCAATCGGCGCTGGCCTGTAGATAACGTTCACGCTGTTCAGCGGTAAGTTTATTCACGCCGCTGCCATCCTGTACCCAGACATTAACGCCGGTTGTTTTAACTTGTTCCAGCAGTTGGCGATAGCCATCTGGCGACATGTTTCCGGCGAAAAAACTACTGATATAAACCGGTTTTGCTGAAACATCGCTAATCAACCGCTGCGCGTTGTTTAACCATGTCAGCAACGGTTGACGGGCGGCTTCGCTGCGCCAGTTCAGGTCGTCAATTTCCGCGCTGATGTACCAGCCATCCGGCGTTACGCCAGGCGCGGCGCTCCATAATCTGGCTTGCTGGAGATCGGCAGCCAGCAGGCGATTAAGATAGCTTTCCAGCGCCGCGGATGACTGTTTCTGGTGCATAAAAAATTCCGGATCGGCATTCAGCCCGACAATCAGCTTCAGGCCAGTCTGTTGCGCAGCTGCTGCACGCTTAAACAATAACGCGCGCTGTTCTGGCTGGGTGAATGCATCGCCGTAACGGGTCCATTGCAAAACCAGGGTATCGAAGCCTTGCAAACGTAACTGACTCATCAGCCCCTGCCACTGGGTATCGGTAACCTGACTATCACGGTTTTGTGGTTGCCAGATAATACCTTTCATCGCAAAGGAAAAAGGGCTGACCAAAAGCAGTGTCAGCAATACGAAAATGAACTTACGCATTTACCAGTGCACTCCAATGGTGAGAAACGCGTTGTTGCGCTCTCCGTTACGTTGATTAATCGCCTTAAAGGTATGTTGATATTCGACGCCGAGACTGACTTTGTGCGGCCAGGCGTCGTAGTGCGTCTCGCCGGTCCAGATATTCCAGCGGACCCCGACACCGCCAAGCTGCGCGCCCTGAGTGCCTTTATCACGATAACCGTTGTCCTGAACGTGAGCGTAAGGCTCAATAGTCTGTCCGTTCGCCACCTTCTGATGCCAGCTTACGCGATAATCTGCCGTCCACGCCTGAATATCCTGGCGGACATATTGCGCCGCATCGAGGTACAGGTTTTGGGCAAACCAGCCTGAACCGTTCGGGTGCCATTCGTCGCTGTATTTGCCGCCATTAAAGAATGAGGCGCTGGCGCGCAGCATGGTATCGGATGCGCCATTTTGCCCGTTCAGCGGCAACTGCTGTTCGACGGCGAGGAAAAAGATCTGATCGCGCAGCGGCTTCCAGCGCAGACCGGTGCCGGACATCGGATTTTTCACCGGCATCATCACCCCGTTTTCTCCGGTATCGGCAAAGACGCGGCTATAAACTGAGAGCAGGTCGCCTTCCAGCAGCATATTGCGTCCGATGCGGTACTCGGCTTCCAGTTGCCCATAGCTACGATAGCTTTTCCCTGGCGCTGCGCCGCCGACATTATTGTTAGCGGTACTCATTGCGCCGGAACGCAAGCCGATAGAAGAATCGAAACTGAACGTCCAGCGGCGACCGACCTCCTCATGCAGACGGCGGAAATTGAAGCGTTGCTGATTTTGCTCTGGGGTCAGTGGGGTTATCAGCGCCTGATTATCAATGTCATCAATCACCAGCCGGGCGTAGTGCTGCGTCGCAGGCATGTCATCCAGACGCTGGTTCACGTAGGCCAGTTGTCGGATAAGTGCCGGATCGTCCGGTAGCCCTTTATGCGCCTGTTCGAGCATTTCCCGCGACTGTGCGATATCACCGCTATCCCACAAGGCGTAACCGAGCGCTGCCTGGGTGTTGCTATTATTCGGTTCCAGTTCCAGAGCGGCGCGCAAATCACTCACCGCCGCCGGGACATTATGACGTTGGCGATAAATTGTCGCCCGCGCAACGTAAGCGTTGGCAGAAGGCGCAATATTGATTGAGCGCGTGAGATCGTTCAGTGCGAGTTCCGGTTGACCAGGAATGTAACGTTGCGCATGCAGCCACCAGTAGAGGGCATTGTTTCCCAGCCCACGTTGTTCTGCCTGCTGAAGCCAGCGATCGCGAGCCGCACCATTTCCTGCCGCCTGGGCGGTATTGGCAGCAGCAAGCAGATCCTCATTGCTCATGTCGTGAAGACTGATTTTCTGCCAGGCCGCCAGTGCGGTGGCGTAGTCCTCAACCTGATACGCCTGATAGGCTACCGCACGATGTTGCCAGGCGTTCGGTTGTCGTTGTTCGGCCTGAAGCCATGCATACAACGCCACACCGGGTAGCGTGTCCCGATAACACTTTGCCAGACGGTTCCAGGCGGCGGCATCGTAGGAAGGCGACATATCGCCCAGCAAGCGAACTATTGCCGGGCAATTATCTGCAATACCCGGCAACTGACTTTGCCACTGACGTTGCTCCGCCAGCGGTAAGGGTTTCGATAAAATCGCCACCTTCGCCGGAGTTGCCAGGTAAGGATGACTTTCCAGCAGAGACGCCAGTCGCGCCATTAAAGTCTGGCTGACACGCGCATCGCCCTGGAAAGGATAGCGTTGCAGCAATAAATCGGCAGCTTCGCGTGACTGCTCGTTCTGCATCAGTTGCCAGGTCAGTTGATCCAGGCGGGTAAGATTTGCCGGTTCTTGCTGATACAGCAATCGTGCCAGACGCAGAGCTTCAGCCTTGTTATGGGTCGCTACGCTAACGGTATAACGCTCCTCAAGCATTTCATTGGCGGGGAGGGTGGCGAGCAGTTTTTGCGCTGCGTCGTACTGACCTTCTTTTAACAGCACCGGTAGCGTCGCGCCAACAACATACTGGCGGTTATCGGCAAACTGTACCGTATAATTCGCCAACGCCTGAACGGGGTTGACGCTGTATTTAGATAACAGATAGAGCCAACTTTTCTCTTGTGCGTCCGTGGTAAACAGCGGCGTATTTTCAATGAGATAACGCTGGAGGCGTGCTTTTTCGCCACGATAAGCCAGCGCGGTCGCGTAAGTAATATATGACTGAGGATCGGTGAAGAGCCCCTGTGATTGCAGCGCCAGGATCCGATCATCCAGCTGCCCGGCAAGAAGCACGTCAAACCACTGACGGCGTTCTGCCGCGCTTAATGTGTTCTGCTGGCGTGCTTCATTGTATAGCGTATCTGCCTGGGACCATTGTTTCAGGTAGATTGCCCGTTGCAGCAGATCGGTTCGCAGCGTTTTTCCTTCCGGCGATGCAGCAAACGTCGCATCGTTCAGTTGCGCTCTGGCGACAGGTAATTGTGCCAGCCGCAGGGCATTCTGCCCGACTTCACTGCGACAACGCAGGGGCGGCGCAGCGTCGCACGCTTTTTGCTGGGCAAGCAGTTCTTCAACAGTCGTAACGCTTTTCACTTCAACTGGAATAGCCGCCAGACTGCGCTCAAGTCGGGCATCTCCTGGGTGACGTTTCAGTTGATCCTCAAGCAACAGCCGCGCCCGGGCATCATGACCAAAATGGCGATAGGCTTCCGCAAGGTATAAAGTCAGCGGAATATTATCCGGCACCTGCTGGTGTATATATTCAAATTCGCGGATGGCGGTTGCTTCGTCGTTATTTTTCTGTGCCTTCAGCGCCTTATCGAGACGGGGATAAATAACAAAATGGCGATAATCGCTCAGCCCCAGCTCTTCTGCGCTGGTGCCGATATTGTCTGCGAGTGCGCTGGTACTCAATAAAGACGTCAGCAGTAAACCAGACCATCCGATGACGCGATTAAGGTTATTCTCCTTCATTTTCGGACTCCAGTTGCGCAACCTGTTCTGTGTTTAAACCTGCTTTGAGTAATAGTGATTGCATCGAAACTTGTAATTCGCGTTGAATTGTCAGGACGCGATCCAACGTTTCCTGGCTGATAACGCCTTCGGTGACCAAAAACTTGCCGAGCGGCAGAGAACTGCGTTCATGGCGCAATAACAACACGTTAATTGCTGAACGATTAATATGACCGAGCGTGGTCAGTATTTCGGCGAACAGGAACTGATGCGGCACATATTGCCGCCAGATTTCACCGGCCTGCTGTTCCGTGAGCCACTGATGCTGAACCGCATTGTACAACATTGCCCGCGGATCGTGACCGCGTCGGCGTGCATACCAGTGACGTAACCCCGTGACAATTTGTCCGCGCAGAACAATGACGTAACGCACTTTGCGTCCGACTTTACGCGTCAGGGCTGCCAGCGAAACCGGGTCAATACCATCTTCACTGCCGACAATTAACTCATCATTTTCCAGACGCAGCGGCAGTACTGCATAATGCAGCGCCACGGAAGCCGGCATTTCGGCAATCAGTGATGAAGGGATCTGCCAGGCGTCGATGGATTCCCACGCCACGCCGTTTTGCTCTGCCAGCGCCTGTGCCAGCTGTTCGGCGCTAATCAGCCCCTGCATCAGCATTGAACCGCCCAGGCGTAGACCTTCGACGCGATTACGCAGTGCTGTATCGAGTTGTTCTTCAGTGATGACCTGATTTTCCAGCAGAATTTGGCCTAACGGGCGCAACGAGCGGGTATCGCCAGTCACGCTGGGGAAGTCATGCGTTGTTTTATCCCACGCGACGCGACGTGGATCGCCGTGTTGAAGTACCTGTTTTAACGCGCGCCAGTTGGCCATGAAGTTAATCAGGTTGCCCCAGAAAAGACGCAGGACAGATAGCAGCCCCTGCGTCAGACCGTAGTAGCCAGTGACAAAAATCACCCGCTGCACGATGCGGTTAACCATCAAACCAAAGTTTAGCCACAGCAGGGTCATTAACCATGCGCTGCCGCTGAAAATAGAAAGGAAATGCCAGGCATCGGGCCACAAACTTTCATACGCCAGTAACAGCAAAAGCTGGATCATCACCAGCATCGCGAGGAAGCTGACAAAGTTACTGATTGCCCCTTTGCGGTCGCGCCAGAGAAAGTAATTCAGCGTCAGGCTGGAGGTCCATTTATGGGTTTTAAAGCCCTGGAAAACAATGCCGATGATCCAGCGAGATTTTTGTCGAACCGCAGTCGAAAAGGTATCGGGGAAATATTCGCGCACGCAGATCATGTTTGACGTCCGCGCGTGCTGTAAAAATTTACGCTGCTCGCGTTCTTTGGCTTCGTCCACCACCGGAAAACGGACAAAAATTTCCGTCATACCTTTTTCTTTCAGGCGGAAACCAATGTCGTAATCTTCAGTAAGACTCTGCACGTCGAAAGCAATACCGTCACCGTCAGCTAACAGTGCGGTCACGGCGCGGCGGCTGAAACAGGTGCCGACGCCTGCGCTGGGCACCTGTCCGGCGAGGGCTTCACGCACCGGAACATCTTTGCCATGCAGTTCTGAAAACTCATCAATGTAAGTCATGCTGGTGAAGTGCGTCCATTCGCGTTCGAATGGGTACACCGGGATCTGAATCAGATCTTTACGCTCGACCAGATAGTTGAACAGACGCAATTCCATCGGTGAAATCACATCTTCGGCGTCATGCAGAATAAAACCAGCAAAAGCGAAATTGGCGCTACGCTCAAACTGGGTGATGGCGTCCAGCACGTTGTTCAGGCAGTCGGCTTTGCTGGTGAGGCCAGGACGCGCGCAGACTACCTTATGCACATTCGGGAAGCGAGCGCACACTTCGTCAACATCACGCTGAGTATCGGGGTCGTTGGGGTAGGTGCCAACAAAGATATGATAGTTTTCATAGTCGAGCGTGGTCGCCGCCAGCTCGGCCATATTGCCGATGACGCCCGTTTCATTCCACGCCGGAACCATAATCGCTAACGGTTTTTCATCTGGTTTATACAGTTCGCGGTAACTCATTCGCGGGTAGCGGCGATAAACACTCAACTTGCGTTTAATGCGGCGTACCCAGTAGACGACATCAATAAAAAAATCGTCCAGCCCGCTGATGAACATGATGACCGCTAACGTTATCGCGATTACTTTTAAGCCGTAGAGCCAGGTAGCAAAAACATCAAGAAGCCAGTCCACACAAAAACCTTACATTAACGCTGGTTATGTTTAGGGTGGCGTATATTAAGGTTTTTTATGACTTGTGACAGCTTTTTACCATTAATAGGTATGACTATTGCGGCACGTTATTTTTACACTGGTTATAAAAGTTGCCGTTTGCTGAATAATTAAGCGGGTAATGTGATAACAAACCTTGTCCCCCGAGCATCTGACGTTACTGCAACCGTGCCTTTATGCGCGACAACAATCGATTTCACTATCGCCAGACCAATGCCGCTACCTTCGCCTTTTCGCTGGCGGGAGGGGTCAACGCGGTAGAAACGGTCAAACAATCGCGGTAAGTGCTCGGGCGCAATGGGCGTACCGGGGTTTTCGACGGAAACTTGCACCTGGTGATCGACCGTCTGGCAGCGCACTACAATCGCCTCTCCGGGCGGCGTATAACGCAGGGCGTTCGAAAGCAGGTTGCTTAACGCCCGACGCAGCATCAGCGGATCGCCCGCAACCTGACACTCGTCACCAACAAACCGCAGTTCCACGCCGCGATCTTCCGCTAGCGCCTCGAAAAAATCGAACACTTTGCCGATTTCATCCGCCAGGTTGAGCATTTTCTTTTCGGGGATTAGCTGGTTGTTATCGGCCTGGGCGAGAAACAGCATATCGCTGACCATTTTCGCCATTCGCGTCAGCTCTTCGAGATTAGAGTAGAGCACATCTTCCAGCTCCTTCTGGCTGCGTGACTGGCTGAGGGCGATTTCGGTTTGCGTTATGAGATTCGTAATTGGTGTACGAATTTCGTGAGCGATATCCGCTGAGAAATTGGACTGGCGAGTAAAGACATCCTCAATACGCTCGATCATATGGTTGAACGACAGTACCAGCTGTTCCAGCTCAATCGGCACGGTCTGCGGGTCAAGGCGAACGTCGAGATCTTTCGAGGTAATGTTCTGGATTTGACGGCTGACGCTGCGGATTGGTGCGTGACCTTTATGTACCGCCAACAGCACGATAAAGACGATCAGGATGCTGATGATCGATGCGGTCATAATAAGTTTATTCATCAAATCATTTATGTAATGAAGATGAAAATCGATCGAAAGCGCGATGTAGAGCGTATAAATCGGTTTGCCGTCCACCAACGGGCCAACCGGCAAGTTAATCATCCGCCAGTTGCTGTGTTCCATATGCCCGTGACCGTGGCCCGGCATCATAATCGTCGGGCCGGAAAGGAGATACACCTCGCCGCCCCGCGTGTCTTTATCGGGTATGGCGTCACGCGTAAACTCGCGGATATCGGGCGCACCGGGGGAGTGATACACCGTTTTACCCTGGCTATCTGCCAGGGAAATCAACACATTGGAATAACCACTGACGATATCTTCCAGCGTCATTAAGCGTCGGGCTTGTGTCTCTTCGGGATGATTAAGAACGCGCTTGAGTGTGGCGCTAATCTCTTTTAAATCATTAATATCCTGCTCAGCAAAATGCACTTTTACCGAGTGAATCATGATCCAGGCAAAGGCGAAAAACGCCGCGATGGTGGCCAGGCTGATAAAAAAGGTCAGGCGGGTTGCCAGCGAAAACGGGCGCTGAAATGGCTTACTGACCATCCGGCACCTCAAGCATGTAACCCACGCCGCGCACGGTTTGAATCAGCTTCGGCTCAAAGTCGTTGTCGATTTTGCCGCGCAGCCGCTTCACTGCCACATCAATGGCGTTGGTATCGCTGTCGAAATTCATGTCCCACACCTGCGAGGCGATAAGCGAGCGGGGCAGCACTTCGCCTTGATGGCGGAGGAAAAACTCCAGCAGAGTAAATTCTTTACTGGTCAGAGTGATGCGCGTGCCGCTGCGGGTGACTTTGCGGCTGACGAGATCGACCATCAGATCGGCAACCTGAAACTGACTTTCGATAATCACCGCCGCCCCGCGCCGCAGGAGAGTGCGCACCCGCGCCAGCAGTTCAGCAAAAGCGAACGGCTTCACCAGATAGTCATCGGCCCCCAACTCCAGCCCCTTGACGCGATGCTCAATGGTGCCAAGCGCGGTAAGCAACAGAATCGGCATCCCTTTATTGGCGGAGCGTAACATACGCACGATATCCCAGCCGTTCACGTCCGGCAGCATAATATCGAGGATTATCAGATCATAATCACCGGTCATCGCCAGATGGTAGCCATTCAGCCCGTTGTCGGCCAAATCGACCACAAAACCGGCTTCGGTTAACCCTTTGGTCAAGTATTCTCCGGTTTTCTTTTCATCTTCGACAATCAACAGTTTCATATTTCCTCCGCATGTTGCCCGGGCAATTCTAGAGTAGCGGGATCAGATGGCAATCGCTTATTGGCAAAATGACAATTTTGTCATTTTCCTGTCACCGGAAAATCAGAGCCTGGCGAGTAAAGTTGGCGGCATAAAATCACCAGAAATTATGAGCCTATGTCTCCTTGTAAACTTCTGCCATTTTGTGTGGCCCTTGCGCTAACCGGTTGTTCACTGGCACCGGATTATCAGCGCCCGGCAATGCCCGTGCCGCAGCAGTTCTCACTCAACCAGAACGGCCTGGTTAACGCAGCAGATAACTACCAGAACGCGGGCTGGCGCACCTTTTTTGTTGATAATCAGGTGAAGACGCTGATTAGCGAGGCGCTGGTGAATAACCGGGATTTGCGCATGGCGACGCTGAAAGTGCAGGAAGCGCGGGCGCAATATCGTCTGACCGATGCCGACCGCTACCCACAGCTCAATGGCGAGGGCAGCGGCAGCTGGAGCGGCAATCTTAAAGGCGATTCAGCCACGACGCGGGAGTTCTCGACTGGCCTTAACGCCAGCTTTGATCTCGATTTTTTCGGTCGCTTAAAGAACATGAGCGAAGCCGAGCGACAAAATTATTTAGCCACTGAGGAAGCCCAGCGCGCGGTGCATATTCTGCTGGTTTCTAATGTCGCGCAAAGCTATTTCAATCAGCAACTGGCGTATGCGCAATTGCAAATAGCCGAAGAAACGCTGCGTAATTATCAGCAGTCATATGCGTTTGTCGAAAAACAACTGTTGACCGGTAGCAGCAATGTTCTGGCGCTGGAACAGGCTCGCGGGGTGATTGAAAGTACCCGCAGCGACATCGCTAAACGTCAGGGGGAACTGGCGCAGGCGAATAATGCATTGCAACTGTTATTGGGAAACTACGGCAAGCTGCCGCAAGCGCAGACAGTAAACAGCGACAGCCTGCAAAGCGTTAAATTACCGGTGGGCTTGTCGTCGAAAATCTTATTGCAGCGCCCGGATATTATGGAAGCTGAACATGCGTTAATGGCGGCTAATGCCAATATTGGGGCCGCACGCGCGGCATTTTTCCCGTCTATCAGCCTGACCAGCGGAATATCAACCGCCAGCAGCGATCTGTCGTCATTATTTAACGCCAGCAGCGGGATGTGGAATTTTATACCCAAAATTGAGATCCCCATTTTTAATGCCGGACGCAACCAGGCCAATCTGGATATCGCCGAAATTCGCCAGCAGCAGTCGGTGGTGAATTATGAACAGAAAATCCAGAACGCCTTTAAAGAAGTGGCAGATGCGCTGGCATTACGTCAAAGCCTGAACGATCAAATTAGCGCCCAGCAGCGTTATCTGGCATCGCTGCAAATTACTTTGCAACGGGCGCGGGCATTATATCAGCACGGCGCAGTAAGTTATCTGGAAGTGCTGGATGCTGAGCGTTCTTTATTTGCAACCCGACAAACTTTACTTGACCTGAATTATGCCCGTCAGGTGAACGAAATTTCTTTATATACCGCCTTAGGCGGCGGTTGGCAGCAATAATTTTTAACTCCAGGAGAGAATAAATGAAAAAAGCACTGCAAGTCGCGATGTTCAGTCTGTTTACCGTTATTGGCTTTAATGCCCAGGCTAACGAACATCATCATGAAACCATGAGCGAAGCACAACCACAGGTTATTAGCGCCACTGGCGTGGTAAAAGGTGTTGATCTGGAAAGCAAAAAAATCACCATCCATCACGATCCGATTGCTGCCGTGAACTGGCCGGAGATGACCATGCGCTTTACCATCACCCCGCAGACGAAAATGAGCGAAATTAAAACCGGCGACAAAGTAGCGTTTAATTTTGTCCAGCAGGGCAGCCTTTCTTTATTACAAGATATTAAAGTCAGCCAGTAACCCAGGTTTAATGAGATGAAAAAAATCGCGCTTATTATCGGCAGCATGATCGCGGGCGGTATTATTTCTGCGGCAGGTTTTACCTGGTTTGACCGGGCTGAACCGCCCGCAGAAAAAACGTCGACCGCAGAACGTAAAATTTTATTCTGGTACGACCCGATGTATCCCAATACGCGGTTCGATAAACCAGGTAAATCGCCGTTTATGGATATGGATCTGGTGCCGAAATATGCCGATGAAGAGAGTTCTGCGTCTGGTGTGCGCATTGACCCGACTCAGACGCAGAATCTGGGGGTGAAAACGGCTACCGTCACGCGCGGGCCGCTGACTTTTGCCCAGAGTTTCCCGGCGAATGTCAGTTACAACGAGTATCAGTATGCCATTGTGCAGGCTCGCGCTGCCGGGTTTATCGACAAGGTGTATCCGCTTACCGTGGGCGATAAAGTGCAAAAGGGCACACCGCTTCTCGACCTGACCATTCCCGACTGGGTGGAAGCGCAGAGTGAGTATTTACTGCTGCGCGAAACCGGCGGTACGGCGACCCAGACTGAAGGCATTCTTGAGCGGCTGCGACTGGCGGGAATGCCGGAGGCGGATATTCGCCGACTGATCGCCACGCAAAAAATCCAGACGCGTTTTACGCTCAAAGCGCCCATTGATGGCGTGATCACCGCGTTTGATCTGCGCGTGGGTATGAATATCGCCAAAGATAACGTGGTCGCGAAAATTCAGGGTATGGACCCGGTGTGGGTCACTGCTGCGATCCCGGAGTCTATCGCCTGGCTGGTGAAAGATGCCTCGCAGTTTACGCTCACCGTTCCGGCACGACCGGATAAAACACTCACCATCCGCAAATGGACGCTGCTACCCGGCGTGGATGCCGCGACCCGCACGCTGCAGCTGCGTCTGGAAGTCGACAACGCCGACGAGGCGCTAAAACCGGGCATGAACGCCTGGTTGCAACTCAATACCACCAGCGAACCGATGCTGCTCATTCCGTCACAGGCGCTGATTGATACCGGCAGCGAACAGCGGGTGATTACCGTTGATGCCGACGGGCGCTTTGTACCGAAACGCGTTGCCGTTTTCCAGGCATCGCAAGGTGTCACCGCATTACGCTCTGGTCTGGCGGAAGGTGAAAAGGTGGTTTCCAGCGGCCTGTTCCTGATTGATTCCGAAGCCAATATTTCTGGCGCACTGGAGCGGATGCGCTCTGAAAGTGCTACCCATGCGCATTGAGGGAATAACCAATGATTGAATGGATTATTCGTCGCTCGGTGGCGAACCGTTTTCTGGTGCTGATGGGCGCGTTGTTTCTGAGTATCTGGGGCACCTGGACCATCATTAACACGCCAGTGGATGCGCTGCCGGATCTCTCCGATGTGCAGGTGATTATTAAAACCAGCTATCCCGGTCAGGCACCGCAAATCGTTGAAAATCAGGTGACTTATCCGCTAACCACCACCATGTTGTCGGTGCCTGGCGCGAAGACTGTGCGCGGTTTCTCGCAGTTTGGCGACTCTTATGTGTATGTCATTTTCGAAGATGGCACCGATCCGTACTGGGCGCGCTCGCGGGTGCTGGAGTACCTCAACCAGGTACAGGGTAAGCTGCCTGCGGGAGTCAGCGCCGAGCTGGGGCCAGATGCCACGGGTGTTGGCTGGATCTATGAATATGCATTGGTGGATCGCAGCGGTAAGCACGATCTGGCCGATTTACGCTCATTGCAGGACTGGTTTCTCAAATATGAGCTGAAAACCATTCCTGACGTTGCGGAAGTGGCGTCGGTAGGCGGTGTGGTGAAAGAGTATCAGGTGGTTATCGATCCTCAGCGCCTGGCGCAATATGGCATCAGTCTCGCCGAAGTAAAAAGCGCGCTGGATGCTTCAAACCAGGAAGCGGGCGGTTCGTCGATCGAACTGGCGGAAGCGGAATATATGGTGCGAGCCAGCGGCTATCTGCAAACGCTCGACGACTTTAATCACATCGTTTTAAAAGCCAGTGAAAATGGCGTGCCCGTTTATCTGCGTGATGTTGCGAAGGTCCAGATTGGCCCGGAAATGCGCCGGGGCATTGCCGAACTGAACGGCGAAGGCGAAGTGGCGGGCGGGGTGGTGATCCTGCGCTCCGGCAAAAACGCCCGAGAAGTGATCGCCGCCGTGAAAGACAAACTGGAAACGCTGAAAAGTAGTCTGCCGGAAGGCGTGGAGATAGTTACAACATACGATCGCAGCCAGCTCATTGACCGCGCCATCGACAACCTCAGCGGCAAGTTGCTGGAAGAGTTTATTGTGGTGGCGGTAGTCTGTGCGCTGTTTCTCTGGCATGTGCGCTCGGCGCTGGTGGCGATTATTTCGTTGCCGCTGGGGTTGTGTATTGCTTTTATTGTCATGCACTTTCAGGGACTGAACGCCAATATTATGTCGCTGGGCGGTATTGCGATTGCCGTCGGGGCGATGGTCGATGCCGCTATCGTCATGATCGAGAATGCACATAAACGGCTGGAAGAGTGGCAGCACCAGCATCCTGACGCCACGCTGGATAATAAAACGCGCTGGCAGGTGATCACCGATGCGTCTGTTGAAGTGGGTCCGGCGCTGTTTATCAGTCTGCTGATTATCACACTGTCGTTTATCCCGATCTTCACCCTGGAAGGGCAGGAAGGGCGTCTGTTTGGCCCGTTGGCGTTCACTAAAACCTATGCGATGGCGGGCGCGGCGCTGCTGGCGATCGTAGTGATCCCTATCCTGATGGGTTACTGGATCCGTGGCAAAATTCCGCCGGAAAGCAGTAACCCGCTCAATCGCTTTTTGATTCGTGTTTATCATCCGCTGTTGCTGAAAGTACTGCACTGGCCGAAAACCACGCTGCTGGTGGCCACGCTTTCGGTGCTGACGGTTCTCTGGCCGCTCAATAAAGTTGGCGGGGAATTTTTACCGCAGATCAATGAAGGCGACTTGTTGTATATGCCATCGACGCTGCCGGGGATTTCCGCAGCAGAGGCGGCGAGTATGCTGCAAAAAACCGACAAGCTGATTATGAGCGTACCTGAAGTGGCGCGGGTATTTGGCAAAACCGGGAAAGCGGAAACCGCCACCGATTCTGCTCCGCTGGAGATGGTAGAAACGACCATCCAGCTTAAGCCGCAGGATCAGTGGCGGCCTGGCATGACGATGGACAAAATCATTGAGGAACTGGATAACACCGTGCGTCTGCCGGGGCTGGCGAATCTGTGGGTGCCGCCAATTCGTAACCGTATCGATATGCTCTCAACCGGCATTAAAAGCCCTATCGGCATTAAAGTTTCCGGCACTGTGCTGGCGGATATCGACGCGATGGCGGAGCAAATTGAAGAAGTGACACGAACGGTGCCAGGCGTGGCTTCTGCGCTTGCTGAGCGTCTGGAAGGTGGGCGCTATATCAACGTTGAGATTAACCGTGAAAAAGCCGCGCGTTACGGTATGACGGTGGCGGATGTGCAATTGTTTGTGACTTCTGCGGTGGGCGGGGCGATGGTTGGCGAAACGGTGGAAGGGATTGCCCGTTATCCAATTAATCTGCGTTATCCGCAAAGCTGGCGCGATAGTCCGCAGGCGCTGCGCCAGTTGCCGATCCTGACGCCGATGAAGCAGCAAATCACCCTGGCAGACGTGGCCGACGTTAAAGTCTCTACCGGACCGTCGATGCTGAAAACCGAGAATGCGCGCCCGACGAGCTGGATTTATATCGATGCCCGCGATCGTGACATGGTGTCGGTGGTTCACGATCTGCAAAAAGCGATAGCTGAAAAAGTGCAGTTAAAACCGGGCACCAGCGTGGCATTCTCCGGGCAGTTCGAACTACTGGAGCGCGCCAACCATAAGCTGAAACTCATGGTGCCGATGACGTTGATGATCATCTTCGTGCTGTTGTATCTGGCGTTCCGTCGGGTGGGCGAAGCGTTGCTGATTATCAGCAGCGTACCGTTTGCGCTGGTGGGCGGCATCTGGTTGCTGTGGTGGATGGGCTTTCATCTTTCTGTGGCAACGGGCACCGGTTTTATTGCCCTTGCGGGGGTCGCCGCCGAATTTGGCGTGGTGATGCTGATGTATTTACGTCACGCCATAGAGGCCGAGCCGTCGTTGAATAATCCACAAACATTCAGCGAGCAGAAGCTGGATGAGGCGTTATATCACGGCGCGGTCCTGCGCGTGCGCCCGAAAGCGATGACGGTGGCGGTGATTATCGCCGGTCTGCTGCCGATTCTGTGGGGAACGGGGGCAGGATCAGAGGTGATGAGCCGGATTGCCGCGCCGATGATTGGCGGCATGATCACCGCGCCTTTGCTGTCGCTGTTTATTATCCCGGCGGCGTATAAGCTGATGTGGCTGCACCGACATCGGGTACGGAAATAAAAGCAGGATACCCGGTTTAACCGTGTGGATTGTGTCTTGCGACGATGGGCACTAAATGTTAAAAGGTGCCCCTCAACAAAAAAGACACACAGGGGAAAGGCGTGAAAAACGCGTCAACCGTATCGGAAGATACTGCGTCGAATCAAGAGCCGACGCTTCATCGCGGATTACATAACCGTCATATTCAACTGATTGCGCTGGGTGGCGCAATTGGTACTGGTCTGTTTCTTGGCATTGGCCCGGCGATTCAGATGGCGGGTCCGGCTGTATTGCTGGGCTACGGCGTCGCCGGGATCATCGCTTTCCTGATTATGCGCCAGCTCGGCGAGATGGTGGTCGAAGAGCCGGTATCTGGTTCATTTGCCCACTTTGCCTATAAATACTGGGGACCGTTCGCCGGGTTCCTCTCCGGCTGGAACTACTGGGGGATGTTCGTGCTGGTGGGAATGGCAGAGCTGACCGCTGCGGGCATCTATATGCAGTACTGGTTCCCGGATGTTCCAACGTGGATTTGGGCTGCCGCCTTCTTTATTATCATCAACGCCGTTAACCTGGTGAACGTGCGCTTATATGGCGAAACCGAGTTCTGGTTTGCGCTGATTAAAGTGCTGGCGATCATCGGTATGATCGGCTTTGGCCTGTGGCTGCTGTTTTCTGGTCACGGCGGCGAGAAAGCCAGTATCGACAACCTCTGGCGCTACGGTGGTTTCTTTGCCACCGGCTGGAATGGGCTGATTTTGTCGCTGGCGGTGATTATGTTCTCCTTCGGCGGTCTGGAGCTGATTGGGATTACTGCCGCTGAAGCGCGCGATCCGGAAAAAAGCATTCCGAAAGCGGTAAATCAGGTAGTGTATCGCATCCTGCTGTTTTACATCGGTTCACTGGTGGTTTTACTGGCACTCTATCCGTGGGTGGAAGTGAAATCTAACAGTAGCCCGTTTGTGATGATTTTCCATAATCTCGACAGCAACGTGGTAGCTTCTGCGCTGAACTTCGTCATTCTGGTGGCATCGCTGTCGGTGTATAACAGCGGGGTTTACTCTAACAGTCGGATGCTGTTTGGCCTTTCTGTGCAGGGTAATGCGCCGAAGTTTTTGACTCGCGTCAGCCGTCGCGGCGTGCCGATTAACTCGCTGATGCTTTCCGGAGCCATCACTTCGCTGGTGGTGTTAATCAACTATCTGCTGCCGCAAAAAGCGTTTGGTCTGCTGATGGCGCTGGTGGTAGCAACGCTGCTGTTGAACTGGATTATGATCTGCCTGGCGCATCTGCGTTTTCGCGCGGCGATGCGACGTCAGGGACGTGAAACACAGTTTAAGGCGCTGCTCTATCCGTTCGGCAACTATCTTTGCATCGCCTTCCTCGGCATGATTTGGCTGCTGATGTGCACGATGGATGATATGCGCTTGTCAGCGATTCTGCTGCCAGTGTGGATTGTATTCCTGTTTGTAGCGTTTAAAACGCTGCGTCGGAAATAAGGCATTCACGCTACATCCGACAAAACGATGTCAACCATCCGAAACCGCTCTCATCCATTCGATAAGAGCGGTTTTTTTAATTACTGCTTAAATGCACCCGCCAGAGAGCGAATATCATTGCCAGTTGGCGACTGATGAAGTCGCAGACCAAACTCTTCGACAATCGCAAATATGTGGTCGAATATATCAGCCTGAATGCTTTCATATTCCAGCCACACCACGGTGTTGGTAAACGCATAGATCTCGAGCGGTAAACCGTTATCACCAGGAGCCAGTTGGCGTACCATTAAGGTCATATCTTTGCGAATCCGCGGATGATTCCGCAGATATTCGTTCAGATAGGCACGAAAGGTTCCAATATTGGTCATTCGGCGCAGGTTTAATACCGACTCCGTAGAACCTTGCTGGCGATTCCACTCATTAATTTCCTGATGGCGGCTGGTTAAATATGGCTTTAACAAATGCGCTTTATTCAGACGTTCCATTTCGCCTTCATCAAGAAAACGAATACTGGTGACATCAATACTGATACTGCGCTTAATACGTCGCCCGCCAGATGCTGACATCCCGCTCCAGTTTTTAAAGGAGTCAGAGACCAGAGACCAGGTGGGAATAGTGGTAATGGTATTGTCCCAGTTACGCACTTTGACGGTGGTTAACCCAATATCGATCACCGCGCCATCCGCGCCGTATTTCGGCATCTCCAGCCAGTCGCCCAGTTTCAGCATATCGTTCGCGGAAAGCTGAATACCTGCCACCAGACCAAGAATCGGATCTTTAAATACCAACATCAGCACGGCAGCCATTGCACCAAGACCGCTGATCAGAATCGCTGGCGACTGACCAATCAGCAGCGAGATCATCAAAATGCCGACCAGAATCGCGCCGATCAGTTTAATCCCCTGAAATATCCCTTTCAGCGGTAACTGAGATGCCGCCGGGAATTTCTGCGCCAGATTCAAAATAACATCCAGCAACGAGAAGACTGAAAGCAGCGCATACATCATGATCCACAACTGCGCGCAGGTAGTCAGAATATCTGCCGCTTCGGTGCCTTTTTGCAGCCAGAATACCGCCTGAATATTGACGATAATCCCCTGCAGGGTAAAAGCTAAACGGTGGAAGAGTTTATTCTGGGTAATGATTTGCAACCAAAGCCGTGAACTGGCAATGGCGCGTTTTTCGAAGGTCCGCAGTACCACCCAATGCAAAATAATATGCACCACGACGGCGGTCAGAAAAATAATACCGAAAATCATCACCATTGAGGTGGTGTGATCGATCTCAATACCCGCTAAATCTTCAACCTGGGATATTAAATCCTGCATAACGTCTCCTTTATACAACAGCAGCCTATGATGACGGCTGAAACAGGGTTATGCAAATCAGGAGAATCTGAGGGGAAATAGCCGGGCAGATGCCCGGCAAGAGAGAATTACACTTCGGTTAAGGTGATGTTTTGCGGCAGACGAGATTTCGGCAGCGTAGCGTTAAAATCTTCAACGCTGTGATGACCTACCGGAACAACCACCAGACTGGTGTAGCCTTTCTCTTTCAGACCAAATTCTTCATCGAGGATGGCGGCGTCAAAACCTTCGATGGGCACCGCGTCCAGACCCAGCGCCGCCACGCCGAGCAGGAAGTTACCGACGTTGAGATAAACCTGTTTTGCCATCCACTGCGCATCATCATGCAGATCTTTACGGTGCATATCGGCGAAGAACTTGCGACCTTTATCGTTCGCGGCTTTCGCTTCCGGCGTGGCAAAGCGGCCATCGGCATCTTCCTGGTCAACAACCAGCTTCAGCCAGGCATCGTCCATCGCGGTTTTTGCACAGAACACCACGACGTGCGAGGCATCAAGCATTTTACGCTCGTTGAACACGTAATTATCGGCAGCGGATTTGGCAACACGCGCTTTACCTTCTTCCGTGCTGGCAACAATAAAATGCCATGGCTGGGAGTTGGTGCTGGATGGGCTGTATTGCAGGAGAGTTTTGATCTGCTCGGCCTGTTCCGGGGTAAGTTTTTTGCTGGCATCAAATGCCTTAGTGGAATGACGCTTTAAGGCGACAGAAATGATATCCATAAAGACTCCATGTGAAAGTAATTTTGCGTGCCAGCAGATTACAAGGATCGAGATGAAATGGTAAGCGAGAAAAATGCGCTATTGATTTACGGTTGAGTCAGGACGCAGTCGTTTTTGATCGCGTTTAGCCAGACCATCAACCACCAGATTCCACGAATCGTTGATCAGATCGCGAAGTAACGCTTCGGAGATTTCCTCGCCGGGATACACCGAAATCCAGTGCTTTTTATTCATGTGATACCCTGGCTTGATGCTTGGGTATATTTGCTGATTTAGCAGGGATTTTTGTGGATCGGACTTCAGATTGATAAAGGGGACGCCGCGCAGCTCCGACGACAGCATAAAAATCTTGCCGCCAATTTTAAAAACATCGAACTCCGGGCCAAACGGCCAGCAAAGCTCGACAAAGGGTAACTCAAGGGCCAGGCGTTTCGCCGTTTCGTGCAGTGATTGCTTATCCATAAACGTTCCTTTAGGCGAAGGAGAATAAGCAAAGTATGCCGCGAAGTACGGCGATAATCGACGTTTAATCCGCCAGTGAGAACCAGCGTCGCCAGATAAAGCGCAGAACAAAATACTCAATAGCGCCCAGCACTAAAAACCACAGACAAAACAATAAAGTGTAAAGCTGGCTAAGATCCATCAGATGGAACATGGTCACCAGTTTTTGTGCCAGCGTCAGCCCCAGTGCGGGGGCGGGCAGCAGCAGGCAAGAAAGGAAAGCCATCAGCAAAATGCCTGCTGCGGTGGTCAAGGTTTCTAAAGGGTGTTTCATAACATTGTTAAATGTAAGTTAAAACACCATTGTCAGGGATATTCTTCTGTAAGGCAATTCCCGGCTTAGTCACCAGCCCAGATCTCACAATGCTTTTTCACCAGCCCAATTAGCGAGCCACCATCGGCGACGAAATCACGCATTAGCTGCGCTTCATTCAGACCGCTGACGACCTGGCGGTGCAGTGCTTCAATTGCGCTCGATGCACCAATTTTATGTGCCGAAGGGGCGATTTTTTCCAGTAAACGCAAGGTGTCTTCCGTTAGTGACCGACGATCGCCAGTATGCGGATCGGTAATGACGCCTTCCAGCCCATAGCGGCAGGCCTGGAAACGGTTGAATTTATACAGCAGGTAATCTTTCTCCTGATGTTTAAACGGGCGTTCCGTCAGTAACCAGTGGGCGGTAGCCTGAATCAATCCTGCCATATTTACCGCATGGCTAAGGGTTAACGGGGTATCCATTACCCGAACCTCCACCGTGCCAAAATGAGGGCTGGGGCGAATATCCCAGTGCAGATCTTTAATGCTGTCGATCATCGTGGTGTAACTCAGGCAACGAAACAGGGCTTCAAATTGTTGCCAGTTACTGACCCACGGCATCGGGCCATTATCGGGAAAGGCGGAAAAAATATTCGGTCGTGAGGAGGCAAAACGCGTATCCGTTCCTTGCATATATGGTGACGCGGCGGAAAGGGCGATAAAGTGCGGCACAAACTGTGACAGGCCGTGCAGCAAATAAATGGCGTCATCGCCACTGGCGCAACCAACATGGACATGCTGACCAAAAACGGTCGCCTGTTGAATGAGATAACCAAAGTTTTCCAGCGTTCGTTGATAGCGTTCGTTATCGCATACCTCCTGACGCTGCCATTTCTGAAACGGGTGCGTGCCACCGCCGCAAATTTCCAGATGATGATCTGCGGCTGCCTGCAATACGACTTTCTGCATCGCTGAAAATTGCCCTGCAGCCTGGTTGATATCACGGCAAACATCCGTCGCCAGCTCCAGCATACTTTCGGTGATATCGTGCTTTACCTCTCCGGCCGTGATCTTATTTTTAACCGCGTCAATCAGCATTGAAGAGTCCTGGCTTAAGTCATAGCCCGGCGGATTAACCACCTGCATTTCCAGTTCAATACCGAGGGTAAAAGGTTCAGAAACATGAAAATCGGGTAATGGCATAGGTTTCTCTTATGTTGGCGTTTTCTATTCAGTATAGAAGTGGGCGCGACTGGGCGAGATGCGGAAGTTCTGGAATGTTTCTTTTTTTTGGTGATGGTGACTGAAGCAAATTGGCTACATTTTGCAATATGACAAGTTATGGCAGTGCGGACTGGTGGCGAAGAATTTTGACGATTGAGGCATGCAGAAAAAAACGGGTTCAGCTTCAGTTGATCAAATGAGGATTGAGAAGTCCGAAACAGGACTTACTGTATAAATAAACAGCCATTTTGCTAAGGAAGGGTAAGATAACGGCGGGTGCCTGAAGCTTTCCGGTTTCAGGTTTACTCTGAGGTCTGGAAAGATGAAGCCCCAGGACGATATTTCTATCAACCCTGGGGCTGCCACTCCAAACCCAAACAATTTGGATGGTAGTCCCTTCTTCGCATGGAGGCAATATAAACATGCTGACGAAATATGCCCTTGCGGCAGTCATAGTGCTGTGTTTGACGGTGCTGGGATTTACGCTTCTGGTCGGAGACTCGCTGTGTGAGTTTACGGTGAAGGAACGTAATATTGAGTTTAAGGCTGTTCTCGCTTACGAACCGAAGAAGTAGCCGTTGTGCGGGGAGTAATCCCCGCATATCCGGTTGTCAGGTCAGGGTGGTAAGGCACCTGCTTTACACTTTCGCCCGCGGTCAGTGATGGCTGCGGGCGAATCGTACCAGATGTTGTCAATTAATCGTGTTGGCACAGCGTTATGACTATTTTTTCTTTTATCTGCCAGTGCACAGCAAACTGCTCATCCTCTAGTCGAATGATGATCTGCTGTTTATTCCAGCTAATTATCTGATAATCCAGAAAACCTTGAGTGGCCTGTATCTTGCTTGCCTTAAATGCGCTCTCTTTGGCGGAAAATGCCAGTGTCAGCGCCAGAGAAAAGGTTAAACCGCATTCTGCGAGTCGCTCGTGTTCTGCTGGTGTAATAATGTTGTTTGTCAATTCTCTTGCGGTTTGTACAGAGAAAATCTCTTCGATATCAATGCCAATCGGTTGACGAGATACCACGGCTAATGCCGTAGCCCCACAGTGGCTAATACTGCCGTATACCTCCGCAGGCCACACAGGTTGGCGTAGCTCGCCGATTGCGGGCACACATTTATAGCCATATTCCCGCAGCGCATAAACTGCAGCGATCCGTCCGGCTAAATGCTCTGTTTTACGTTTACGTCCAGCGTGTTGCAGTTGCGCGTAGTGCGGCAGCCAGAGTAAATCCTGCTCGCGAAAACTCGCCGGATCAAACTCAACAAAATGCAGCGTATGTCCTGCAAAGGGGAGGGCGGTATGCGTAGTTTTCATGTCGACCATATTAGAGAATGATGACAAACACAAAACTGCCTGATGCGCTACGCTTATCAGGCCTACGTGGTCCTGCAATATATTGAATTGGCAAGATTTTTGTAGGCCGGATAAGGCGTTCACGCCGCATCCGGCATGAACGACGCGCACTTTGTCAACAATCTGACGTTAGCATCAGAAGTGAGTATTAATGCTCATATACCACGTACGTCCCGGCTCGTTATAGGTATATGCCCCGGCACCGGCGATATAGTTGGCTCCTGCCAGATCGCCTGTGGTCTGGGCATTACCCGCACGCCACAAACGTTTGTCGAACAGGTTGTCCACGCCGCCGGTCAGACTGACATTCTTCGTTACATCCCAGGTCGCGCTCAGGCCAACAATGCTGTACGGGCTGATTTCTTTGGTTTCCGGTCCAACCGCTGGCTGACCTTTATAGTTGTACTTCTTCGGCTGCTGCTTGCCGTACCAGGTGAAGGTTGTTTGCATCGACAAATCTTCCCGTGCCTGCCAGCTCAGCGTTGAGTTCAACGTATACTCCGGGATGATCGACAAACGGTCGCCCGTGGTTTTGTTTTCACTCTTCAGCATATAAGTGATGTTATTGGTCCACATCACCGTTTCGCTAACCGGTACGTTTAACGATCCTTCCAGACCTTCAACCACCGCTTTCGGTACGTTATCCCACTGATAGAGATCGGTGCCGACTGCGTTTTGCCCTACAGCCACATAGCCCGCTTCAATCTTATTGCGATAATCGTTACGGAACCAGGTGACGCCCGCCAGCCAGCCGTCGCGTTTGAACTCCAGACCAATCTCTTTGTTGATGCTGGTTTCTGCTTTCAGGTCATCATTACCTTGCAGATAGCAGCCGCCCGCGCTGGCATAGCAGCCCTGACCTTTACTGTAGAGAATGTAGTTCGGGTTAGTCTGGTACAGACTCGGCGCTTTATAAGCACGGGCAATGCCCATTTTCAGCGTGAAGTCATCGCCTAAACCTTGCGAGATGTTCAGCGCCGGACTCCAGTTATTGCCAACAATGCTGTGATGATCGAAACGCAGCCCCGGCGTTACGATGGTGCTGTCAGTCAGCTCCATATTGTTTTCGGCAAATAGCGAGAAAATTTCTGCTTTTGAATACGGGCTACGGTCGGTGGCACTCACGCCATCAATAGCACCGCCGGTATTCGTCCCAGTGAGCGCCTGGGTGTTGGAACTTAAATCCTTCATCCGCTGCTGATTCCACTCCGTACCCAGCGTCAGCGTCTGGTTAACGAGGAAATCAATCGGCAGGTTAACTTCGCTGTGCAGCATCACGTCATCGAGATCGATATCGACGAAATCCTGTGTCGCTTTTTCGTTAAATTTCCCTTCGGTACCGCCCGCCAGACCTTCCGGAATACGCGAGTTACGGGTGTGTTCGTACTGCACCCAGTTGCTGGTGGTCACGCCGTTATCCCAGCCGCCGTTCCATGTCAGCGAGTAGTTCTGGCGATACAGACGGTTGGTTTCATCGCCATATTTCGAGCGGGTATAGGAGTCAGAGTTGGTGTTCTGGGTGTCGCCCGCATACAGGTTACCCTGGCGGCTGTAGCCCGCTTCCAGTTCGAGTGATTGCAGAGGCGCGAAGTCCCAGCGCACCACGCCATTAATATCTTTGTTAATTACCCCTTCGCGCCCGGCTGGTAACGTCGTGGCATACGTTCCGGCACGCGCGGACTGATGGCCCTGGTTGATATCCCACGCGTCAGCCTGAGTTTTGTCGAGGTTGCCATACAAGCGGAAGCTGAATTCGTCGCCCAGCGGACCGGTGAGGCTAAAGTTAGTGCGTTTGGTGGCACCTTCCTCTTTATGTTCTGGCGCATTGAAATAAGCGTCCCAGGAGCCGTGCCACTCACCGCTGCCTTTTTTGGTAATGATGTTAACCACGCCGCCCGCCGCGCCGTTGCCATAACGCGCAGCTGCCGGACCACGCAGAACTTCAATACGTTCAATCATTTCAGGTGGCACCCAGGAGGTATCACCACGGGTATCGCGCTCGCCACGCCAGCCCTGACGCACCGAGTTACGGCTGCTTACCGGTTTACCGTCAATCAAAATCAGCGTGTTTTCCGGACCCATGCCGCGAATATCAATCTGTCGGTTATTCCCACGCTGACCACTGGTGGAGTTACCGGTCAGGTTAACGCCTGGCATGGTACGGATGATCTCCGACACATCGCGGGCAACCGGGTTTTTGCGGATTTCATCTGCGGTGATGGTCGAAACGCCAGGCGCCTGCAAGTTCTGCTCGGCGGCGGTAACGACAATGGTATCGTCATGTGAAACAGGAGTATCGGTTGGCTCTTGTGCCTGTGCTACCCCATAAATCCCCAGATTGACCAACAAGGCCAGGGAATGAATCTTCTTGTTCATTGTTTTATTCCTGCATTTTTGCCACGAATTGCAACTGTCGGGTATGGTCGTCATCAACACGACGCATCCCGCTACCGCGAAAACCTTTGATCCTGAAAGACACGCAGTGCAGTTGGTTAATTAATGTCCGCGCTTCCCACGGCGCGCCATTACGCTATTGCAAATGCAAATAGTTATCAATAATATTATCAATATATTTCTGCAATCAATGAAAAATTGCACAGTAAACATGGGGTTATGGTGTGACGGCGTTAAAAGTAGGAAGTGAGAGCTGGTGGCAGTCGAAACATGGCCCGGAATGGCAGCGTCTGAATGACGAAATGTTTGAGGTCACTTTCTGGTGGCGTGATCCCCAAGGTTCTGAAGAATACTCGACGATAAAGCGCGTATGGGTCTACATCACTGGTGTGACCGATCACCATCAGAACAGCCAGCCCCAGTCGATGCAGCGAATTGCAGGAACCGATGTTTGGCAGTGGACGACACAACTCAATGCCAACTGGCGCGGCAGCTACTGCTTTATTCCTACTGAACGCGATGACATTTTTTCTGCACCATCCCCCGATCGCCTCGAATTACGCGAAGGCTGGCGAAAACTATTACCCCAGGCGATAGCCGATCCGCTGAATCCACAAAGCTGGAAAGGCGGGCGAGGGCACGCTGTTTCTGCACTCGAAATGCCGCAAGCGCCCCTACAACCGGGTTGGAATTGTCCGCAAGCGCCAGAAACGCCTGCCAAAGAAATTATCTGGAAAAGTGAACGGTTGAAAAATTCACGCCGTGTATGGATTTTTACCACCGGCGATGCAACAGCAGAAGAACGCCCGCTGGCAGTTTTGCTCGATGGCGAATTTTGGGCGCAAAGTATGCCCGTCTGGCCTGCGCTAACTTCGCTGACCCATCGTCGGCAACTTCCTCCCGCCGTGTATGTGTTGATCGACGCTATCGACACCACGCACCGCGCCCACGAACTGCCGTGTAATGCGGATTTCTGGCTGGCAGTACAGCAAGAGTTATTACCCCTGGTGAAAGCTATTGCCCCTTTTAACGATCGCGCCGATCGCACCGTGGTCGCCGGGCAGAGTTTTGGTGGGCTTTCCGCGCTGTATGCCGGACTGCACTGGCCTGAACGCTTTGGCTGTGTATTAAGCCAGTCAGGATCGTACTGGTGGCCGCATCGGGGCGGGCAGCAAGAAGGTGTTTTACTTGAGCAACTTAAAGCTGGTGAAGTTAGCGCCGAAGGTCTGCGCATTGTGCTGGAAGCGGGTATTCGCGAGCCGATGATTATGCGGGCCAATCAGGCGCTGTATGCGCAATTACACCCCATAAAAGAATCCATTTTCTGGCGTCAGGTTGACGGCGGACATGATGCGCTTTGTTGGCGCGGTGGCTTGATGCAGGGGCTAATCGACCTCTGGCAACCACTTTTCCATGACAGGAGTTGAATATGGCATTCAGTAATCCCTTCGATGATCCGCAGGGAGCGTTTTACATTTTGCGCAATGCGCAGGGGCAATTCAGTCTGTGGCCGCAACAATGCGCCTTACCGGCAGGCTGGGACGTTGTGTGTCAGCCGCAGTCACAGGCGTCCTGCCAGCAGTGGCTGGAAGCCCACTGGCGTACTCTGACACCGTCGAATTTCACCCAGTTGCAGGAGGCGCAATGAGCCAGCATTTACCTTTGGTCGCCGCACAGCCCGGCATCTGGATGGCAGAAAAACTGTCGGATTTACCCTCCGCCTGGAGCGTGGCGCATTACGTTGAGTTAACCGGAGAGGTTGATGCGCCATTACTGGCCCGCGCGGTGGTTGCCGGATTAGCGCAAGCAGATACGCTGCGGATGCGTTTTACGGAAGATAACGGCGAAGTCTGGCAGTGGGTCGATGATGCGCTGACGTTCGAACTGCCAGAAATTATCGACCTGCGAACCAACATTGATCCGCACGGTACTGCGCGGGCATTAATGCAGGCAGATTTGCAACAAGATCTGCGCGTCGATAGCGGTAAACCACTGGTCTTTCATCAGTTGATACAGGTGGCGGATAACCGCTGGTACTGGTATCAGCGTTATCACCATTTGCTGGTCGATGGCTTCAGTTTCCCAGCCATTACCCGCCAGATCGCCAATATTTACTGCGCATGGCTGCGTGGCGAACCAACGCCTGCTTCGCCGTTTACGCCTTTCGCTGATGTAGTGGAAGAGTACCAGCAATACCGCGAAAGCGAAGCCTGGCAGCGTGATGCGGCATTCTGGGCGGAACAGCGTCGTCAATTGCCGCCGCCCGCGTCACTTTCTCCGGCACCTTTACCGGGGCGCAGCGCCTCGGCAGATATTCTACGCCTGAAACTGGAATTTACCGACGGGGAATTCCGCCAGCTGGCTACGCAACTTTCAGGTGTGCAGCGTACCGATTTAGCACTTGCGTTGGCAGCCTTGTGGCTGGGGCGATTGTGCAACCGCATGGACTACGCTGCCGGATTTATCTTTATGCGTCGACTGGGCTCGGCGGCGCTGACGGCTACCGGACCCGTGCTCAACGTTTTGCCGTTGGGTATTCACATTGCGGCGCAAGAAACGCTGCCGCAACTGGCAACCCGACTGGCAGCACAACTGAAAAAAATGCGTCGTCATCAACGTTACGATGCCGAACAAATTGTCCGTGACAGCGGGCGAGCGGCAGGTGATGAACCGCTGTTTGGTCCGGTACTCAATATCAAGGTATTTGATTACCAACTGGATATTCCTGGTGTTCAGGCGCAAACCCATACCCTGGCAACCGGTCCGGTTAATGACCTTGAACTGGCCCTGTTCCCGGATGAACACGGTGATTTGAGTATTGAGATCCTCGCCAATAAACAGCGTTACGATGAGCCAACGTTAATTCAACATGCTGAACGCCTGAAAATGCTGATTGCCCAGTTCGCCGCGGATCCGGCGCTGTTGTGCGGCGATGTCGATATTATGCTGCCAGGTGAATATGTGCAGCTGGCGCAGATCAACGCCACTCAGGTTGAGATTCCAGAAACCACGCTGAGCGCGCTGGTGGCAGAACAAGCGGCAAAAACACCGGATGCTCCGGCGCTGGCAGATGCGCGTTACCTGTTCAGCTATCGGGAAATGCGCGAGCAGGTGGTGGCGCTGGCGAATCTGCTGCGTGAGCGCGGCGTTAAACCAGGCGACAGCGTGGCGGTGGCGCTACCGCGCTCGGTCTTTTTGACTCTGGCACTACATGCGATTGTTGAAACAGGTGCGGCCTGGTTACCGCTGGATACCGGCTATCCGGACGATCGCCTGAAAATGATGCTGGAAGATGCGCGTCCGTCGCTGTTAATCACCACCGACGATCAACTGCCGCGCTTTGCCGATGTTCCAGATTTAACCAGCCTTTGCTATAACGCCCCGCTTACACCGCAGGGCAGTGCGCCGCTGCAACTTTCACAACCGCACCACACGGCTTATATCATCTTTACCTCTGGCTCCACCGGCAGGCCGAAAGGGGTAATGGTCGGGCAGACGGCTATCGTTAACCGCCTGCTTTGGATGCAAAACCACTACCCGCTTACAGGCGAAGATATCGTTGCCCAAAAAACGCCGTGCAGTTTTGATGTCTCGGTGTGGGAGTTTTTCTGGCCGTTTATTGCCGGGGCTAAACTGGTGATGGCTGAACCGGAAGCGCACCGCGACCCGCTCGCTATGCAGCAATTCTTTGCCGAATATGGCGTAACGACCACGCACTTTGTGCCGTCGATGCTGGCGGCATTTGTTGCATCGCTGACTCCGCAAACCGCTCGTCAGAATTGCGCGACGTTGAAACAGGTTTTCTGTAGTGGTGAGGCCTTACCCGCTGATTTATGCCGCGAATGGCAACAGTTAACCAGCGTGCCGTTGCATAATCTATATGGCCCGACGGAAGCGGCGGTAGATGTCAGCTGGTATCCGGCTTTTGGCGAGGAACTGGCACAGGTGCGCGGTAGCAGTGTGCCGATTGGTTATCCGGTGTGGAATACGGGCCTGCGTATTCTTGATGCGATGATGCATCCGGTGCCGCCAGGTGTGGCGGGTGATCTCTATCTCACCGGTATTCAACTGGCGCAGGGGTATCTGGGACGACCCGATCTGACCGCCAGTCGCTTTATTGCCGATCCTTTTGCCCCAGGTGAACGGATGTACCGTACCGGAGACGTTGCCCGCTGGCTGGATAACGGCGCAGTGGAGTACCTCGGGCGCAGTGACGATCAGCTAAAAATTCGCGGGCAGCGTATCGAACTAGGCGAAATTGATCGCGTGATGCAGGCGCTGCCGGATGTCGAACAGGCCGTTACCCACGCCTGTGTGATTAACCAGGCGGCAGCCACTGGTGGTGATGCGCGTCAGTTGGTGGGCTATCTGGTGTCGCAATCGGGCCTGCCGTTGGATACCACTGCATTGCAGGCGCAGTTGCGCGAAACATTGCCACCGCATATGGTGCCCGTGGTTCTGCTGCAACTTCCGCAGTTGCCGCTTAGCGCCAACGGCAAGCTGGATCGCAAAGCCTTACCGTTGCCTGAACTGAAAGCACAAGCGCCGGGGCGTGCGCCGAAAGCGGGCAGTGAAACGATTATCGCTGCGGCATTCGCGTCGTTGCTGGGTTGTGACGTGCAGGATGCCGATGCTGACTTCTTCGCGCTTGGTGGTCATTCGCTACTGGCAATGAAATTGGCAGCGCAGTTAAGTCGGCAGTTTGCCCGTCAGGTGACGCCGGGGCAGGTGATGGTCGCATCAACCGTCGCCAAACTGGCAACGATTATTGATGGTGACGAGGACAGCTCCCGGCGCATGGGATTCGAAACCATTCTGCCGTTGCGTGAAGGTAATGGCCCGACGCTGTTTTGTTTCCATCCTGCGTCCGGTTATGCCTGGCAGTTCAGCGTGCTCTCGCGTTATCTCGATCCACAATGGTCTATTATCGGCATTCAGTCGCCGCGCCCCAATGGCCCCATGCAGACCGCGGCAAATCTGGATGAAGTCTGCGAAGCGCATCTGGCAACGTTACTTGAACAACAACCGCACGGCCCTTATTACCTGCTGGGGTATTCGCTGGGCGGTACGCTGGCGCAGGGTATTGCGGCGCGGCTGCGTGCCCGTGGTGAACAGGTGGCATTTCTTGGCTTGCTGGATACCTGGCCGCCAGAAACGCAAAACTGGCAGGAAAAAGAGGCTAATGGCCTGGACCCGGAAGTGCTGGCGGAGATTAACCGCGAGCGCGAGGCCTTCCTGGCGGCACAACAGGGAAGTACTTCAACGGAGTTGTTTACCACCATTGAAGGCAACTACGCTGATGCTGTGCGCCTGCTGACGACTGCTCATAGCGTACCGTTTGAAGGTAAAGCGACGCTGTTTGTTGCTGAACGCACACTTCAGGAAGGTATGAATCCCGAACGCGCCTGGTCGCCGTGGATTGCGGAGCTGGATATCTATCGTCAGGATTGTGCGCATGTGGATATTATCTCTCCAGGGGCGTTTGAAAAAATTGGGCCGATTATTCGCGCTACGCTAAACAGGTAAATTAATATTATCCATAAACCTATAATTACAGGAAATGATTATGGGTTTATCATTTATTTAATTTATAAGTTTGGTGGATATTTCTCTTAAATAGAGTGAATGTTGCATTCAGTGGAAGGAATTTACAAACTTCAGCTTCGGATAATTCTCACCAACTGGTAAAGTGAGCGCCGTGGAGATTTTCCCCTATTGGACTCATTTTCAGGTTATACCCCATGTCATCACTGAATATTAAACAGGGAAGCGACGCTCATTTTCCCGAGTATCCTCTGGCGTCGCCCAGTAATAATGAAATTGATTTACTTAATCTAATTGAAGTTTTATGGCGAGCCAAAAAAACGGTCATGGCGGTCGTTTTTGCGTTTGCCTGCGCAGGTTTACTGATCTCTTTCATCCTGCCGCAAAAATGGACCAGCGCGGCGGTTGTCACACCTCCAGAACCTGTTCAGTGGCAGGCGCTTGAGAAAACATTCACTAAGCTTCGTGTGCTGGATCTGGATATCAAAATTGATCGTACAGAAGCATTTAACCTGTTTATCAAGAAGTTTCAGTCGGTTAGCTTGCTGGAAGAGTACCTGCGCTCAACACCTTATGTGATGGACCAATTAAAAGAGGCGAAAATCGACGAACTGGATTTGCATCGCGCAATTGTCGCATTGAGCGAAAAAATGAAAGCGGTTGATGACAATGCCAGTAAGAAAAAAGATGAACCGTCACTGTATACCTCCTGGACGCTAAGTTTTACCGCGCCAACCAGCGAAGAGGCGCAGACCGTTTTGAGCGGGTATATCGATTATATCTCTGCGTTGGTGGTGAAAGAGTCGATAGAAAACGTCCGTAATAAACTGGAGATCAAAACCCAGTTTGAAAAAGAAAAACTGGCTCAGGATCGCATTAAAACGAAAAATCAACTTGATGCAAACATTCAGCGCCTCAATTATTCACTCGACATTGCCAACGCGGCAGGAATTAAAAAGCCCGTTTACAGTAATGGTCAGGCCGTTAAAGATGACCCCGATTTCTCTATTTCTCTCGGCGCAGACGGTATTGAACGCAAACTGGAAATTGAAAAAGCAGTCACTGACGTTGCGGAACTGAACGGTGAATTACGTAATCGTCAGTATCTTGTTGAGCAGTTAACAAAAGCAAATATCAACGATGTGAATTTTACGCCGTTTAAATATCAGTTAAGCCCGTCATTGCCAGTGAAAAAAGACGGTCCGGGTAAGGCGATTATTGTGATCCTTTCTGCGATGATCGGCGGGATGGTGGCTTGTGGTGGCGTGCTGTTGCGCTATGCGATGGCATCCAGAAAACAGGATGCCGTGATGGAAGAGCACTTAGTTTAAATCTTGGCAGTTGAAGGTGCCGTTCGTCCGAGCGGCACCACGAGCGGAGTTCCGGCTACCGGATCGTCAATAATCATGCAGCGCAGACCATAAATGCGCTCGATCAATTCAGCAGTGACAATCTCCTTCGGCGCTCCCTGAGCAACAATTTTCCCTTCCCGCAATGCAATCAAATGGCTGGCGTAACGACAGGCCTGATTAAGATCGTGCAGCACCGCCGCCAGGGTATAGCCTTTCTCGCGGTTCAGTTCGCTTAACAGTTCCAGCAAATCAATCTGATGACTGATATCCAGCCAGGTCGTTGGTTCATCGAGCAGCATAATTGCCGTTTCCTGGGCCAGCACCATTGCTATCCACGCTCGCTGGCGTTGTCCGCCAGAAAGGGTATCCACGCTTTGATCCGCCAGATGGGTGATTCCCGTGGCCTGCATCGCTTTTGTGACGGCCTCTTCATCTTCTTTGCGCCAGCGGGTAAACAGCGGTTGATGCGGGTAACGCCCACGCGCCACCAGCTCCTGCACGGTGATATCTCCCGGCGTGGTGGCGTTTTGCGCCAACAGGCCAATCCGGCGTGCAACCTCTTTACTGGCGTAATGTTGAATGTGCTCACCATCCAGCCAGACATGCCCGTGAGCAGGCGTCATCAGGCGGCTTAAGGTACGCAGTAACGTGGATTTACCGCAGCCATTTGGCCCGATAATTGCCGTGAAGTGACCATCAGGTATTTCTACAGTCAGATTTTCCGCAACGGTATATTTGCCATATCCGAGGGTTAACTGTTCGCCACGCAAACGGGCTACTGATTCGGTCATTTTTTGCGAGACTCCTGAATTAACAAGACGATAAGGTAAATACCGCCGAGGCTGACGGTAACGACGCCAACCGGAAGTTGATACGGCATAAACAGTTGTTGGGCGCAGAGATCGGCCGCCAGCAGTAACAACGCCCCGCACAGCGCCGCCTGGGTCAGCCCCCAGCGAGCGGTGCCGCTAATGCGTCGGGCAATGTGCGGCGCGACTAAAGCAATAAAGGAAATCGGCCCGGCAAGCGCTGTTGCCGCAGCGGTAAGCACCACTGCAACCAGCATCATTAACAGACGCGAACGTTCGACGCTGACGCCCAGCGCACACGCGGTATCATCGCCCATTTCCAGCAAGCGCATCCGGCGTACCAGTAAGGCGGCGGCAATGAGCATCAATATAATGATGGGTGCGGAAGGCGAGGTTTTTGCCCACGTCAGGCCGTTGAGCGATCCGGCATTCCACAAACCCGCTGTTAGCGCCGTTTCTAAAGACGCTTTCAGCAACAGCCAGGTATTAAAGGCCACCAGCATGGCGCGAACGCCGATGCCGATAATAATCAACCGAAAGGTGTCGATGCCGTTACGCCAGGCAAGCAGCCAGACCAACAGCGAAGTGATAATGCCCCCCGCCATTGCTGCCAGGGCAATAGCCGTCAGGTCCTGACCAAACAGCACCATCGCCACCAGCACGCCGCTCCACGCCCCGGTGTTAAAGCCCATTACGTCAGGGCTGCCGAGCGGGTTACGCATCAGCGACTGAAAAATCGCGCCGCTGACGCCCAGCGCCGCGCCAATCAACAGCGCCATCAGCACGCGTGGTAAACGCCATTCGGTGACCACCATCGTCATACTGCGCGGCGTGTCGCCCATCAACGCGGCGAATACCTGCGAAGTTTCCAGCGTGACGGTACCGCTGCGTAATCCCCAGATACCTGCAACCACACAGGCGGTAATTAGCAGCAAACAGGTGATGATTAATCGGCGAGAGACGTAAATCATGCGCCACCTCGCGTTTTACGTCGCACGAGGAAGATCAGCACCGGTGCGCCAATAAAGGCACTGACTACAGAAACGCGCAGTTCGCCGGGCACAATTACCCGCCCGATGATATCGGCAAACAGCAGCAGGGCAGGGGTAGCGAGTAGCGTGACGGGCAGCGACCAGCGATGATCGGCACCTACCAGCCAGCGCGCCATGTGCGGCATCATCAGGCCAATAAAAGCAATCGGGCCAACTACCGCCGTCGCACTACCACAAAGCACGGAAATCGCCAGTAGGCCAATCAACTGTGTGCGTGCTACGCGACTGCCCAGCGCCGTCGCGGTGTCACTGCCAAGGCTTAAACTGTTCAGCGAGCGGCTCAGTAATAGCGCAGTTGCTCCGGCGGTAAGCACCGGGATCAGCACCACTTTTAAGGTGTGTAAATTGCGAATATCCAGCGAACCGGCTTGCCAGAAACGCAGTTGATCGTAGACGTCGGGATTAAGCAGGGCGATACCACTGGTCAGCCCTTCCAGCACCGCCGCCAGCGCCACGCCCGCCAGGGTTAAACGCACCGGACTTAACTGCCCGCCGCCCTGGCTGCCGGTAAAGGCAACAATCAACGAGGCCACCAGCGCCCCGGCGAAGGCCATCGCCAGTTGTTCCTGCGCGGATGAGTAACCAAACAGCGCCGCGCCCAGCACAATGGCAAAGCTGGCTCCGGCGTTCACACCAAGCAAGCCGGGGTCGGCAAGTGGGTTTCGGGTGAGGGTTTGCATCAGCGCCCCTGCAAGCCCAAGCGCACCGCCGGCCAGTAAACCGGCAAGGGTGCGCGGCAGTCGCGCGTCGAGCACGATGGTGCAGTCGGCGCTCTGGCAGGTGCCGGAGATGGCCTCCAGCACTACGGAAGCGGGGAGTGATTTTGCCCCAATGAGCAGGCTTAATGCCGTCGCGATAATCAGTAAGAACAGCAATCCGGGCACGGCAATGGCGCGTGTCACGGCAACAGAACCAGACATACGAACTTCCATGATAATGAAATTAATTATCGTTATCGATCTTATTTGGATATGTTAGCATGTGCAGCCTAAGAATAGGTATTTAAAATATTTGATGGCAAGGCATTGTAATGAATAAACAATCCTGGCTGCTTAACCTCAGCCTGTTGAAAACGCACCCGGCGTTTCGCGCAGTATTCCTCGCTCGTTTTATCTCAATTGTGTCTCTGGGTTTGCTCGGCGTCGCGGTGCCGGTGCAGATCCAGATGATGACGCATTCTACCTGGCAGGTGGGGCTTTCGGTGACGCTGACCGGCGGCGCGATGTTTGTTGGCCTGATGGTCGGCGGTGTGCTGGCGGATCGCTATGAACGCAAAAAAGTGATTTTGCTGGCGCGCGGCACCTGTGGCATTGGCTTCATTGGACTGTGCCTTAATGCACTGCTGCCGGAGCCGTCATTGTTGGCAATCTATTTACTTGGTTTATGGGATGGTTTTTTCGCATCACTTGGCGTTACGGCGCTACTGGCGGCGACACCTGCACTGGTAGGGCGTGAAAACTTAATGCAGGCCGGGGCGATCACCATGTTGACCGTGCGCCTGGGGTCGGTGATTTCGCCCATGATTGGCGGTTTATTGCTGGCGACCGGCGGCGTAGCCTGGAACTACGGGCTGGCGGCGGCGGGCACGTTTATTACCTTGCTGCCGTTATTAAGCCTTCCGGCGTTGCCACCGCCACCTCAGCCGCGTGAGCATCCGTTGAAATCATTACTGGCAGGATTTCGTTTTCTGCTCGCCAGCCCGCTGGTGGGAGGGATTGCGCTGCTGGGTGGTTTATTGACGATGGCGAGCGCGGTGCGGGTACTGTATCCGGCGCTGGCTGACAACTGGCAGATGTCGGCGGCACAGATTGGTTTTCTCTATGCGGCGATCCCGCTCGGCGCGGCTATTGGCGCGTTAACCAGCGGGAAGCTGGCACATAGCGCGCGACCAGGGTTATTGATGCTGCTCTCCACGCTGGGATCGTTCCTCGCCATTGGGCTGTTTGGCCTGATGCCGATGTGGATTTTAGGCGTGATTTGTCTGGCGCTATTCGGCTGGCTGAGCGCGGTCAGCTCGTTGCTGCAATACACAATGCTGCAAACGCAAACCCCGGAAGCGATGTTAGGGCGGATTAACGGTTTGTGGACGGCGCAAAACGTGACGGGCGATGCCATAGGTGCGGCGCTGTTAGGCGGTCTGGGAGCGATGATGACACCGGTTGCTTCCGCAAGCGCGAGCGGTTTTGGTTTGTTGATTATCGGTGTGTTGTTATTGCTGGTGCTGGTGGAGTTGCGACGTTTTCGCCAGACGCCGCCGCAGGTGACAGCGTCCGACAGTTAATGCTTAAAACAGCGCCTTAAGTCGTTCCAGCACTTGCATGGCGCTGTAGTAATCCAGTCGGAACGTCTCGGTTCCCAGCGCATAAACCTGCTTGTTTTGTACTGCAGGCAGGTGCGCGAGCAGCGGATTAGCATAAATAGCATCGGCATCTTTCTGATCACCGGCGAACAGGAATAGTGACTCGCCATTTAACCCTGCAGCCAGATTTTCCCCACCAAGCTGAACGATATCATGACGTTTGCCCTGGCTTTGGCTGGCGTTTAACCCTGCGGGCAATTTCGCCAACGTAAAGCCGAGTTGTTCCAGCATCTGCCCTTGTGCTGATTCCGGCGTCCAGAGATTGGCACTGTGTGCAGCGGCGGTATAGACAATGGCAGTGACCGGCTGCGGCGGTAATTTGATTTGCTCTTTCGCCGCCGCCAGTTGCTTATCAAACTGTGCAATCCGCTCTGCCGCTTGTTTCTCATGCCCGGTAATTTCGCCAAGTTGCGTTAACAGCGCCTGCCAGCTTTTGTCGTCGTAATTGATGATTAATGTTGGGGCGATGGTAGAAAGCTGATCGTACAGCGCCAGCGCCGAATCCCCGCCAGTTGCGCTAATTAAAATCAGATCCGGCATTTGCGCGGCAACGGCTTCGGCGCTCGGTTCGCCGATATAGAGCCGTTGCAGTTTGCGTTCTTTCGCCACCTTGCTCCACTGGCGTAAAAAGCCCTGGTCATCCGCGACGCGGTTATTCGGCGTGGTCGCGCCGCTGGCAATCACCGGAGCATCAATCGCCAGCAGTGAGCCGGTCAGGGTGACGCTGGTGGAAACAATACGCTGCGGCTGGCTTTCCAGGGTATGAGTGCCCCGGCTGTCAGTAATCTGACGCGGCCAGTCGGCGGCCTGAACTGCGACTATTCCTGAAAGCAAAAGTCCTGTTAATAGAAGGGCGTTGCGGTAGAGCGGGGCGAGTCTCACAAGTCAGCTTCCTGTTATTAATGAAGTTAATGCTTCTCATTTTCATTGTAACCACAACCAGATGCAACCCCGAGTTGCAGATTGCGTTACCTCAAGAGTTGACATAGTGCGCGTTTGCTTTTAGGTTAGCGACCGAAAATATAAATGATAATCATTATTAAAGCCTTTATCATTTTGTGGAGGATGATATGGATACGTCACTGGCTGAGGAAGTACAGCAGACCATGGCAACACTTGCGCCCAATCGCTTTTTCTTTATGTCGCCGTACCGCAGTTTTACGACGTCAGGATGTTTCGCCCGCTTCGATGAACCGGCTGTGAACGGGGATTCGCCCGACAGTCCCTTCCAGCAAAAACTCGCCGCGCTGTTTGCCGATGCCAAAGCGAAGGGCATCAAAAATCCGGTGATGGTCGGGGCGATTCCCTTCGATCCACGTCAGCCTTCATCGCTGTATATTCCTGAATCCTGGCAGTCGTTCTCCCGCCAGGAAAAACAAGCTTCCGCACGCCGTTTCACCCGCAGCCAGTCGCTGAACGTGGTGGAACGTCAGGCAATTCCGGATCAAACCACGTTTGAACAGATGGTTGCTCGCGCCGCCGCACTTACCGCCACGCCGCAGGTCGACAAAGTGGTGTTGTCACGGTTGATTGATATCACCACTGACGCCGCCATTGATAGTGGCGTATTGCTGGAACGGTTGATTGCGCAAAACCCGGTTAGTTACAACTTCCATGTCCCGCTGGCTGATGGTGGCGTTCTGCTGGGGGCCAGCCCGGAACTGCTGCTACGTAAAGACGGCGAGCGTTTTAGCTCCATTCCGTTAGCCGGTTCCGCGCGTCGTCAGCCGGATGAAGTGCTCGATCGCGAAGCGGGTAATCGTCTGCTGGCGTCAGAAAAAGATCGCCATGAACATGAACTGGTGACTCAGGCGATGAAAGAGGTACTGCGCGAACGAAGTAGTGAGTTACACGTCCCTTCTTCTCCACAACTGATCACCACGCCGACGCTGTGGCATCTCGCAACTCCCTTTGAAGGTAAAGCGAATTCGCATGAGAACGCACTGACGCTGGCCTGTCTGCTGCATCCGACCCCCGCGCTGAGCGGTTTCCCGCATCAGGCCGCGACCCAGGTTATTGCTGAACTGGAGCCGTTCGACCGCGAACTGTTTGGCGGCATTGTGGGTTGGTGTGACAGCGAAGGTAACGGCGAGTGGGTGGTGACCATCCGCTGCGCGAAGCTGCGGGAAAATCAGGTGCGTCTGTTTGCCGGAGCGGGGATTGTGCCTGCGTCGTCACCGTTGGGTGAGTGGCGCGAAACGGGCGTCAAACTTTCTACCATGTTGAACGTTTTTGGATTGCATTAAGGAGTGAGGATGAGCATTCCATTCACCCGCTGGCCGGAAGAGTTTGCCCGTCGCTATCGGGAAAAAGGCTACTGGCAGGATTTGCCGCTGACCGACATTCTGACCCGTCATGCCGCAAGCGACAGCATCGCGGTCATCGACGGCGAGCGGCAGTTGAGTTACCGGGAACTGAATCAGGCGGCGGATAACCTCGCGTGTAGTTTGCGCCGTCAGGGCATTAAACCTGGTGAAACTGCGCTGGTACAACTGGGTAACGTCGCTGAACTGTACATTACTTTTTTCGCGCTGCTGAAACTGGGCGTTGCGCCGGTGCTGGCGCTGTTCAGCCATCAGCGTAGTGAACTGAACGCCTATGCCAGCCAGATTGAACCGGCGTTACTGATTGCCGATCGCCAGCATGCGCTGTTTAGCGGAGATGATTTCCTCAATACATTTGTTGCAGAGCATTCCTCCATTCGCGTGGTGCAACTGCACAACGACAGCGGTGAGCATAACTTGCAGGATGCGATTAACCATCCGGCTGAGGATTTTACTGCCACGCCGTCACCTGCTGATGAAGTGGCCTATTTCCAGCTTTCCGGCGGCACCACCGGCACACCGAAACTGATCCCGCGCACTCATAACGACTACTACTACAGCGTGCGTCGTAGCGTCGAGATTTGTCAGTTCACACAACAGACACGCTACCTGTGCGCGATCCCGGCGGCTCATAACTACGCCATGAGTTCGCCAGGATCGCTGGGCGTATTTCTCGCTGGCGGCACTGTCGTTCTGGCTGCCGACCCCAGCGCCACGCTCTGCTTCCCATTGATTGAAAAACATCAGGTGAACGTCACCGCGCTGGTGCCGCCGGCAGTCAGCCTGTGGTTGCAGGCGCTGACCGAAGGCGAAAGCCGGGCGCAGCTTGCCTCGCTGAAACTGTTACAGGTCGGCGGCGCACGTCTTTCTGCCACGCTTGCGGCGCGTATTCCCGCTGAGATTGGCTGCCAGTTGCAGCAGGTATTCGGCATGGCGGAAGGGCTGGTGAACTACACCCGTCTTGATGATAGCGCGGAGAAAATTATCCATACCCAGGGTTACCCAATGTGCCCGGACGATGAAGTGTGGGTTGCCGATGCTGAAGGAAATCCACTGCCGCAAGGAGAAGTTGGACGCCTGATGACCCGCGGTCCGTACACCTTCCGTGGCTATTACAAAAGCCCGCAGCACAATGCCAGCGCCTTTGATGGCAACGGTTTTTACTGTTCCGGCGATCTGATCTCTATTGATCCAGAGGGGTACATCACCGTGCAGGGGCGCGAGAAAGATCAGATCAACCGTGGCGGCGAGAAGATCGCTGCCGAAGAGATCGAAAACCTGCTGCTGCGCCATCCGGCGGTGATCTACGCCGCACTGGTGAGCATGGAAGATGAGCTGATGGGCGAAAAAAGCTGTGCTTATCTGGTGGTAAAAGAGCCTCTACGCGCGGTGCAGGTGCGTCGTTTCCTGCGTGAACAGGGTATTGCCGAATTTAAATTACCGGATCGCGTGGAGTGTGTGGATTCACTTCCGCTGACGGCGGTCGGGAAAGTCGATAAAAAACAATTACGTCAGTGGCTGGCGTCACGCGCATCAGCCTGAAGGAGAGAACACGATGGCTATTCCAAAATTACAGGCTTACGCACTGCCGGAGTCTCACGATATTCCGCAGAATAAAGTTGACTGGGCCTTTGAACCGCAACGTGCCGCGTTGTTAATCCATGATATGCAGGACTATTTTGTCAGCTTCTGGGGCGAGAACTGCCCAATGATGGAGCAGGTGATCGCGAATATTGCGGCACTACGCGACTACTGCAAACAGCACAATATCCCGGTTTATTACACCGCCCAGCCGAAAGAGCAGAGCGATGAAGATCGGGCGCTGTTGAATGATATGTGGGGGCCAGGCCTGACCCGTTCGCCGGAACAGCAAAAGGTGGTGGATCGCCTGACGCCAGATGCCGACGACACGGTGCTGGTGAAGTGGCGCTACAGCGCGTTTCATCGTTCTCCGCTGGAGCAAATGCTCAAAGAGAGTGGACGTAACCAGCTGATTATTACCGGGGTATATGCCCACATTGGCTGTATGACCACCGCAACCGACGCATTTATGCGCGATATTAAACCGTTTATGGTGGCGGATGCGCTGGCCGATTTCAGCCGTGACGAGCATTTGATGTCGCTGAAATATGTGGCCGGACGGTCTGGCCGGGTGGTGATGACTGAAGAATTACTGCCAGCACCTGTCCCCGCCAGCAAAGCGGCGCTGCGTGAGGTTATCCTGCCGTTGCTGGACGAGTCCGATGAACCGTTCGATGACGACAACCTGATCGACTACGGTCTGGATTCGGTGCGCATGATGGCGCTGGCAGCGCGTTGGCGCAAAGTGCATGGCGATATCGACTTTGTCATGCTGGCGAAAAACCCGACCATCGACGCCTGGTGGAAGCTACTTTCCCGCGAGGTGAAATAATGGATTTCAGCGGTAAAAATGTCTGGGTAACTGGCGCGGGGAAAGGTATCGGCTACGCCACGGCGCTGGCGTTTGTTGAGGCGGGAGCGAAAGTCACTGGTTTTGATCAAGCGTTCGCGCAGGAGCAATATCCCTTTGCGACCGAAGTGATGGATGTTGCCGATGCTGCGCAGGTGGCGCAGGTATGTCAGCGACTGTTAGCTGAAACGGAGCGACTGGACGTGCTGGTCAATGCGGCGGGAATTTTGCGTATGGGCGCGACCGATCAGCTCAGTAAGGAAGACTGGCAGCAGACTTTTGCGGTCAATGTCGGCGGTGCGTTTAACCTGTTCCAGCAGACCATGAACCAGTTTCGCCGTCAGCGGGGCGGGGCGATTGTTACTGTTGCGTCCGACGCCGCACACACGCCGCGCATTGGTATGAGTGCTTACGGTGCGTCGAAAGCGGCGCTGAAAAGTTTGGCATTGAGCGTCGGGCTGGAACTGGCGAGTAGCGGCGTGCGCTGTAATGTGGTTTCGCCTGGCTCCACCGACACCGATATGCAACGCACGCTGTGGGTGAGCGATGACGCCGAAGAGCAGCGTATTCGCGGCTTTGGCGAGCAGTTTAAACTCGGCATTCCGCTGGGGAAAATCGCCCGTCCACAGGAGATCGCCAATACGATTTTGTTCCTCGCCTCTGATCTCGGCAGCCATATCACCCTACAGGATATTGTGGTCGATGGCGGCTCAACGCTGGGGGCATAAGCATGATCTGGAAACGCCATTTAACGCTCGACGAGCTGAACGCCACCAGCGATAACACAATGGTGGCGCATCTGGGAATTGTGTATACCCGTCTGGGCGATGATGTGCTGGAAGCCGAAATGCCGGTTGATACCCGTACTCATCAGCCGTTTGGCCTGCTGCATGGCGGCGCGTCGGCGGCGCTGGCGGAAACGCTGGGATCGATGGCCGGATTTATGATGACCCGCGACGGACAGTGTGTGGTGGGCACGGAACTTAACGCCACCCATCATCGCCCGGTGTCTGAAGGCAAGGTACGTGGCGTCTGCCAGCCGCTGCATCTTGGGCGGCAAAATCAGAGTTGGGAAATTGTTGTTTTCGATGAACAGGGGCGGCGTTGCTGCACTTGTCGGCTGGGTACGGCAGTTTTGGGATGAGCCCGACAGAATTAAATGAGATTGCAGGAAAACTCGGTTAACGGAGTGATCGAGTTAACATTGTTAAGTTAAATATTGGTTTCAACTCCGATTTACATGGTTGCTGTGTTGTTAAATTGTACAAAGATGTTATAGAAACAAAATGTAACATCTCTATGGACACGCACACGGATAACAACTATGAACAAATCAGGGAAATACCTCGTCTGGACAGTGCTCTCTGTAATGGGAGCATTTGCTCTGGGATATATTGCTTTAAATCGTGGGGAACAGATCAACGCGCTGTGGATTGTGGTGGCGTCGGTCTGTATCTATCTGATCGCTTACCGTTTTTATGGTCTGTATATCGCCAAAAATGTGCTGGCGGTTGACCCGACGCGTATGACGCCAGCGGTGCGCCATAACGACGGCCTGGACTATGTGCCGACGGACAAAAAAGTGCTGTTCGGTCACCATTTTGCGGCCATTGCCGGAGCAGGTCCGTTGGTTGGGCCGGTACTGGCGGCGCAAATGGGTTACCTGCCAGGGATGATCTGGCTGCTCGCTGGGGTGGTTCTCGCCGGTGCGGTGCAGGATTTCATGGTGCTGTTTGTTTCTACGCGCCGCGATGGTCGCTCGCTGGGTGAGTTGGTCAAAGAAGAGATGGGGCCAACCGCCGGGGTGATTGCGCTGGTGGCCTGCTTTATGATCATGGTCATTATCCTTGCCGTGCTGGCGATGATCGTGGTGAAAGCCCTGACTCATAGCCCGTGGGGAACGTATACCGTTGCGTTCACCATTCCGCTGGCGCTGTTTATGGGGATCTACCTGCGCTATTTGCGTCCGGGGCGTATTGGCGAAGTGTCGGTGATTGGCCTGGTATTCCTGATTTTCGCCATTATCTCTGGCGGCTGGGTGGCAGAAAGCCCGACCTGGGCACCGTACTTTGATTTTACGGGTGTGCAGCTGACCTGGATGCTGGTGGGTTACGGCTTCGTGGCGGCGGTGCTGCCGGTGTGGCTGCTGCTGGCTCCGCGTGACTACCTCTCTACCTTCCTGAAAATCGGGACTATCGTCGGTCTGGCGGTAGGCATTCTGATCATGCGCCCGACGCTGACCATGCCTGCGCTGACTAAATTTGTTGATGGCACTGGCCCGGTATGGACCGGTAACCTGTTCCCGTTCCTGTTTATCACCATCGCTTGTGGCGCGGTGTCTGGCTTCCATGCGCTGATCTCTTCCGGTACCACGCCGAAGATGCTGGCGAACGAAGGGCAGGCGTGTTTTATCGGCTACGGCGGGATGTTAATGGAATCCTTCGTAGCGATTATGGCGCTGGTTTCCGCCTGTATCATCGATCCAGGTGTGTACTTCGCCATGAACAGCCCGATGGCGGTGCTGGCTCCTGCAGGGACGGCGGATGTAGTCGCTTCTGCCGCGCAGGTGGTGAGTAGCTGGGGCTTTGCGATTACCCCGGATACGCTAAACCAGATTGCCAGCGAAGTGGGTGAACAGTCGATCATTTCCCGTGCGGGCGGTGCGCCGACCCTGGCGGTGGGGATGGCCTACATTCTGCACGGTGCGCTGGGCGGCATGATGGATGTGGCGTTCTGGTATCACTTCGCCATTCTGTTTGAAGCACTGTTTATTCTGACGGCGGTGGATGCAGGTACGCGTGCTGCGCGCTTTATGTTGCAGGATCTGCTGGGCGTGGTGTCTCCGGGCCTGAAACGGACCGATTCACTGCCTGCTAATCTGCTGGCAACGGCGCTGTGCGTGCTGGCGTGGGGCTACTTCCTGCATCAGGGCGTGGTCGATCCGCTGGGCGGTATTAACACCTTGTGGCCGCTGTTTGGTATTGCCAACCAGATGCTGGCAGGGATGGCGCTGATGCTCTGTGCTGTGGTGCTGTTCAAAATGAAACGTCAACGTTACGCCTGGGTGGCGCTGGTACCAACGGCCTGGCTGCTGATTTGTACCCTGACCGCAGGCTGGCAGAAAGCGTTTAGCCCGGATGCGAAAGTCGGCTTCCTGGCCATTGCTAATAAGTTTCAGGCAATGATCGACAGCGGCAATATTCCGTCGCAGTATACTGAGTCACAGCTGGCGCAACTGGTGTTCAACAACCGTCTGGATGCCGGGTTAACCATCTTCTTTATGGTGGTCGTGGTGGTTCTGGCACTGTTCTCGATTAAGGCGGCACTTGCGGCATTGAAAGAGCCGAAGCCAACGGCGAAAGAAACGCCGTATGAGCCAATGCCGGAAAATGTCGAGGAGATCGTGGCGCAGGCAAAAGGCGCGCACTAAAGTCAGAGTGAGGGGGGAATGTTGGCGAATGTTGGCGAAAGTTGGCATGGTGCCGAGGGTTCCCCCTCACCCTAACCCTCTCCCCGGTGGGGCGAGGGGACTGACCGAGCGCGTTGATAGCTATTAATGCACTCTATCAGCAACCTGTTTACCGGAGGTATTGATGTTTGATTCACTGGCAAAAGCCGGAAAATATTTAGGTCAGGCGGCGAAGCTGATGATTGGTATGCCTGATTACGACAACTATGTCGAACATATGCGGGTTAACCATCCCGATCAAACGCCGATGACCTACGAGGAGTTTTTCCGTGAGCGGCAGGACGCGCGCTACGGTGGAAAAGGCGGCGCGCGCTGCTGCTAAATGTGTACGTCAGGCTTTAAACGATTCCACTTTTTCGAACGCTGCACGCAACGTATCCGGTGTCAGCGTGACCGGCAGGTAATGAATGGATTCCACCGGACGCAAGGTGTGGGCAATCACTTTGTCGATCTCCGCCTGATTATTGATATCCACTTCCAGCTCCGCCAGCGTAGTCGGCAGATGAAAACGCTGATACGCTCCAGTTAATTGCGCCAGCACATCATCCTGACCCAGCAAGGCGCTTTGCACCAGAATTCCGTAGGCGACTTTGGTGCCGTGGAGAAACTTCTCGGTTTGCGGCAGCACGGTCAGACCGTTATGCACGGCATGAGCTGCTGCCACACGCGTAAAACGATCGCCCAGACCACCAACCATCCCACCACCAGCAATAATGGCATCCACCACATCGCAAAATGATTGCGTTAACTGCTGATTTTGCTGATCGGCAAGCGCCTGTTCGCTACTGTTTAACAAGACGTCGCGAATGGCCTGCGCATTATTGATTCCCAGCCGCACGGTTAGCGGCAACGTTTCTGGTTGCGGAGCCAGCACCACCGCTTCATACCATTTCGCCAGCGTGTCACCGATCCCCGCCAGTAGATATTCTTGTGGCGCATTGAGGATAATCTCCGGTTCCACCAGCACCATAAAATTGGCGTCGTCGAAAATCTCATAATGCAGCGCTTGTCCGGCATCGTTATACCAGACGGAGAGCGGTGTCCAGGCGGCGCAGGTAGCGGCGATTGTCGGAACGGCAACAAACGGCAGACCGAGACGGCGGGCGAGGGCTTTCGCGGTGTCGAGCAGTGCGCCGCCGCCGACGCCAATCACCACGCTGCGGTCGTCACCGGAGTCAGCCGCCAGTTGTTGTACATCGCTTTCGCTGCAATGGCCGCGAAACAAAATATGCGTTGCCCCTGGCAGTTCAAACGCTGGCGGAAGTTTGGTTTGCGCCGCAGCAATGGCGCGTTCGCCGTAGATCCACACTGCGCGAGAAAGCTGTTCATCAGTGAAAAAATCATGCAGGTGATTGAGACTGCCGGGATGTGAAAAGTAGTTAGCCGGGCCGACGACCACGCGGATAGGGTTGTGAGGCATGTTGTGTTGTCCTTATTGTTTTATTTAGACATCTAAACGTCTTGATTGCCAAATACTAGCATCGTGTTATAGTGCCTTCAACACAACTTCGTCAGGCACAATAAAAAATGACAAATAACCCTCTGATTCCACAAAGCAAACTTCCACAACTTGGCACCACTATTTTCACCCAGATGAGCGCGTTGGCGCAGCAACACCAGGCGATTAACCTGTCGCAAGGCTTTCCTGATTTTGATGGTCCGCGCTATTTGCAGGAGCGGCTGGCGTACCATGTTGACCAGGGGGCAAACCAATACGCGCCTATGACTGGCGTGCAGGCCTTGCGCGAGGCGATTGCTCAGAAAACGGAACGTCTGTATGGCTATCAACCGGATGCCGATAGTGATATCACCGTAACGGCAGGGGCGACGGAAGCGTTATATGCAGCGATTACCGCATTGGTGCGCAATGGTGATGAAGTGATCTGCTTTGATCCCAGCTATGACAGTTACGCGCCCGCCATCGCGCTTTCGGGGGGAATAGTGAAACGTATTGCACTGCAACCACCTCATTTTCGCGTGGACTGGCAGGAATTTGCCGCATTGTTAAGCGAGCGCACCCGACTGGTGATCCTCAACACCCCGCATAACCCCAGTGCAACTGTCTGGCAGCAGGCTGATTTCGCCGCTTTGTGGCAGGCAATTGCCGGGCACGAGATTTTTGTCATTAGCGATGAAGTTTACGAGCACATCAACTTTTCACAACAGGGCCATGCCAGCGTGCAGGCGCATCCGCAGCTGCGTGAGCGGGCGGTGGCAGTTTCTTCATTTGGCAAGACCTATCATATGACCGGCAGGAAAGTGGGTTATTGCGTTGCGCCAGCGCCCATCAGCGCTGAAATTCGCAAGGTACACCAGTATCTGACCTTTTCGGTGAATACCCCGGCACAGCTGGCACTTGCGGATATGCTACGTGCAGAACCTGAGCATTATCTTGCGTTACCGGACTTTTATCGCCAGAAGCGCGATATTCTGGTGAACGCCTTAAATGAAAGCCGGCTGGAGATACTACCCTGCGAAGGTACATACTTTTTGCTGGTGGATTACAGCGCGGTTTCTACCCTGGATGACGTTGAGTTTTGCCAGTGGCTGACGCGGGAGCACGGTGTAGCGGCGATTCCGCTGTCGGTGTTTTGCGCCGAGCCCTTCCCCCATAAACTGATTCGTCTCTGTTTTGCCAAGAAGGAACCGACGTTGCTGGCAGCAGCTGAACGCCTGCGCCAGCTGTAGTTATTTAACCGTCCAGGCGCGGGAAAATTGACGGTCGGCAAACAGTTCTTGCAGGCCGTTAATTTGCTTCAGGCGCAGCACTTCGTCGCCGTCCATTCCCAGCTCTTTGCCGATTTTATGATCGTCCCATCCCAACTGGCTGAGTTCACGGACGATTTCTGACATGGCAGTGATTTGGTGACGTCCACGGGCGCGATTATGACGAATAGTCGCGGCGATGCGTTGATTACGCGTACCTTCCAGACAGGTCACCGGCAAATAACCTTTTAAGCGTAATTTTAACGATGATGAGCCTTTACCAATTTCATGGCGGTGAAAACCATCCACGATTTCCAGGGCATTTTTATCCGTATGCGTGACCACAATGGGTTGCGTAAAGCCATCTATTTCAATGGATTTTTGCAGCAGTTTCTTCTCTGGTGGTGCCACATTATTGGGATTGTAATCATTCGGCACGAGCTGGCTATTTTTCACCCACAAAACACAATCCACCGGCTCTTCACGAAAAGGACTGACCTTATGGATCGCCATGCGGATTTCATTAATCGCTTTGATGCGATCGTCTTCCGGCAAGCTGGCGAGAAATTGGGTTAAATCCTGCGTTAATCGTTGTTGCATAGTATCCCCCATTCCTGACGTTTTCCTTTTATCCGTTCGTTATAACGCTGATAGTTCTTCGCTTTGGTCGGGCTAAATGATAATGCCCGACACCAGTAATCGTTATTGAGTAAAACTTTGCATATCCGCCGCCAGGAGGGGATATCTTTCGCGCCAATGTCCCCTTGCTGGGGTTGTGGAACCTCGATGCCTTTTTTCTGATACCAGTGCAAATAAATGGCGATTTTATTGCGGTAATGCTCAGCTGTTTTTTCCGGCATGCTATTGAGCAGCAATAATGCATATTCTTGCCAGTCTAAATGTTCCGGCTTGAGGATTTTACGATGGCCATAAAAATGGTTGTCATGTCCGGCGTAAATGCCGCCACTTTTTACCCCGCTGACTCGTGCGCACATAGCAGCCCAGCGATCCGGTTCGATAACGTGATAGAGCCATAATCCTTGTCGTTGCTCCGGGCCAAAAGGTTCGCAAATTCGCATATGACGCAGAGGAACGCCTGCCTGATACATTAGGTTATACAGTGGGTTGCAGAGACTTTGATGATTTGCATACCAGGTCCAGATATCAGCCACTTTCCAGTCGTAAATGGGGTAAATGTACCAGCTATGACCGCCTGGTGCGGCCGTAGTCCAGGGTTTATCGTCGGCAAAACGTTGTTTATTTAAACTGGCGATGGCGACAAAACGGTTGTAGGACTCATCCGCACGGATGCCGATCATCATCGCCGCCGGACGTTTTTGTGAAAACCATTCAGCAAACTCACGCACAAATTGTTCGAAGGTCATGCCTGGCTGGTAAAAGGAGAAAAAGTCAGGATCGGTTATCGCATCTTGCGGGGGCTGACGCACCCATTCGACATCAGGTTCCCAGCACTGCCATTCGGGTTGGTATTGTGAAAGGGAATTTTGCGTCGTAAGCGGGAGCGCAACCCAGTAAAACTCTTCGATCACATCGGTGTACAACTCGCGCAGGGACTGAACATAGTTAATGGTGCAAGAGAATTGCGCCTCCCAGTCGATAAACAAAACGCAGATTTTTTTGCCCATTTGTCGAGCAAGTTCGGCTGTCAGATGCAGCATTAAACCAGAGTCTTTGCCGCCAGAAAATGAGACACAAACGCGGGGTAGGGTGTTAAGTGTCCAGGTAATACGCTCTCGTGCAGCTTCCAGAATATTGAGCGGAAGAGGAATTTTATAAATAGACATCTGAAGACGCTCTCTGAACGTTACAGGGTGATCAGTGAGATAAGACTGTTAATTATAAAGTAAACACTAAAAAGCAGAGTGTTTTATTTTTCATTCGCGCTGTGAATAAATAGGTGAAAGTTATAGTAGCTGTCTGAAATTATATATCAAAAACACTCATTTAGACGGTCAATAAATCGTGAGAACACCAGATTGTTTAAAGAAGATTTATTATAGGAAATGTAAAGCTTTATTGAAGGTAACGGATGTTCTAGTTTTATCTCTTTTAAATTAAGAAAGTCACGGTGGGAGTTATAAAGTTCATAGGGGACTATTCCCAGTAAATCTGTAACTGCAATGCTATTAATGATTGTCAGCAAAGAGGAACCACGAAATGAAATTTTGCGATTCATAAACTTCTCGTCTATTTCCATTTGAATATCATCAACTCCTGCTGATTTGGATATTAATTGGGTGAACTCTTCTGCCATAATTTGTTCATAAGTGCTATTGTCAGTAATTCGCGGATGCTTATTACTACAAATTAGAGTATTGCGAATTGTATGCAATGGCATGCAAATGACGGAACGGCTGATCACTGGCATTTGGGTGATCACCAGATCGGCTTTGCGGTGAACCAACAGTTCTTCAGCATTCTCTGCTGACATGAGGATATCATGGCACTCAATCTCGACAGAGGCATCTTGCCGTAGGCAGCGGATCAGCATACTATTATTAGAGCAAGAAATGAGCTGAGGACCGTAGATAATAAAGTTTTTCTTTAGTTCGGACTTATTGACTATATTAATTGTTTGTTCAAGGCCTCTGAGATTTTTCTCAAGATGGTGATGCAGATTTAACCCTGTCGTCGTCGGCGCGATACCTTTTCCTGAGCGAATGAATAAAGGGTCATTAAATTGCGCACGTAAGCGTTGTAACGACTGGCTCACGGCTGACGGGGTGATATATAGTGATTCAGCAGCCTTGCTAATGCTTAAATGCTGATAAATACACTCAAATATGACAAGAAGATTTAAGTCGAACTTTTTCAAGTCGTAGAGATTGGCCATACACTACTCCGGTTATATTTTTCTTCCATGATATATTCACTTAATCAATGTTTTTTTGCGTATATATTTTTATTGGTTATGTTTTTTTGCTTAACTCAGGATTAAGTTTTACTAAAATAGCACAGCCACTTAGGGCAGAGCGAGCAATTCATGCTTTTTTAGGATGGTTGAAAAGCAGGGATATAGTTCAACCATCCATGAATTACCTTTTATTTATTCCCCATAATGATATTAAGCGTTTTCTGATCGGGCAACCCCACGGCCTGTTGCAGCGTATTCTCCTTACTCATGTAATAGATAGCTGGTGTGACATTTGCCCCCAGATCGTCCATGAGTTTCTCGTTGTCGCTTAACACTTTCATTTGCTCTGTACTTACGTTTGCAGGCACGTTTAGCTTAAGCTTGCCACCAGAGGCTTCATATTCTTGCCAGGTTTTTGCGGGATCTTTGGAGGCAAGAATTGCCGCTGCTGTCGCCGGGCTTTCTGGCTTGATAACCCCAACCAACAATGTTCTTAATTGCACTTTGCCAGAATCTACCCACGGGCGCGCCTGCTGCCAGAACTGTTTACAATATGGGCAGAACGGATCGGCGAAGACGTAAACAATGACCGGCGCGTCTTTTTTACCGTCGAGGAGCCAGTGGGATTGTTCCATCCGTTGCCACATTTCGCGTCCGGCTGGTGCGTAAATTTCTTTTTCGATAAGTGTGTTACTCAGGTTTTCACCTTTCTCGTTGTACATGTAACCAGAGATAGCGTGCTTACCATCTGGAGTCAGGTAGATGGTGACGCCCATATCCTGATACTTGCCGAGATAACCTTTCATTCCTCCGGGGGCATCGAACGTTTTGATGATCGTAATACCCTGTTTTTCAATCGCTTTTACTGGAGCAGGAAGTTCCTCTGCGAAGGCGATTGCAGGAAGCAGAGCCAGTAAAAGTATCTTTTTTAACATTAATTTGTCCTTTTCAGTCAGTGCAAAAGTCGGGTAAAAGGCATAACCTATCACTGTCATAGGTAAGAGCTTAGATCAGGTGATTGCCCTTTGTTTATGAGGGTGTTGTAATCCATGTCGTTGTTGCATTTGTAAGGGCAACACCTCAGCCTGCAGGCAGGCGCTGAAGATACCAAAGGGTAGTTCAGATTACACGGTCACCTGGAAAGGGGGCCATTTTACTTTTTATCGCCGCTGGCGGTGCAAAGTTCACAAAGTTGTCTTACGAAGGTTGTAAGGTAAAACTTATCGATTTGATAATGGAAACGCATTAGCCGAATCGGCAAAAATTGGTTACCTTACATCTCATCGAAAACACGGAGGAAGTATAGATGTCCTTGATTAACACCAAAATTAAACCTTTTAAAAACCAGGCATTCAAAAACGGCGAATTCATCGAAATCACCGAAAAAGATACCGAAGGCCGCTGGAGCGTCTTCTTCTTCTACCCGGCTGACTTTACTTTCGTATGCCCGACCGAACTGGGTGACGTTGCTGACCATTACGAAGAACTGCAGAAACTGGGCGTAGACGTATACGCAGTATCTACCGATACTCACTTCACCCACAAAGCATGGCACAGCAGCTCTGAAACCATCGCTAAAATCAAATATGCGATGATCGGCGACCCGACTGGCGCCCTGACCCGTAACTTCGACAACATGCGTGAAGATGAAGGTCTGGCTGACCGTGCGACCTTCGTTGTTGACCCGCAGGGTATCATCCAGGCAATCGAAGTTACCGCTGAAGGCATTGGCCGTGACGCGTCTGACCTGCTGCGTAAAATCAAAGCAGCACAGTACGTAGCTTCTCACCCAGGTGAAGTTTGCCCGGCTAAATGGAAAGAAGGTGAAGCAACTCTGGCTCCGTCTCTGGACCTGGTTGGTAAAATCTAAATTTCCTTCGTCTTTCACGCCATAGCGGCGTTGGCGTCGCCCGCTCACCCCGGTCACTTACTTGTGTAAGCTCCCGGGGATTCACAGGCTAGCCGCCTTGCTCTGGTGTGAAATACTTCGGAAATTCACCTAATTCTTCGGGTGCTGCGGCACCCGATTTTCTTCCCCGCACCATGATGCAAGCTGCATCCAGGTAGCCGCAGAGGCCGCTTGCATGATGATGTTTAAAGCCCAGGAGATAAACATGCTCGACACAAATATGAAAACTCAACTCAAGGCTTACCTTGAGAAATTGACCAAGCCTGTTGAGTTAATTGCCACGCTGGATGACAGCGCTAAATCGGCAGAAATCAAGGAACTGTTGGCTGAAATCGCAGAACTGTCAGACAAAGTCACCTTTAAAGAAGATAACAGCTTGCCGGTGCGTAAGCCGTCTTTCCTGATCACTAACCCAGGTTCCAACCAGGGGCCACGTTTTGCAGGTTCCCCGCTGGGCCACGAGTTTACCTCGCTGGTACTGGCGTTGTTGTGGACCGGTGGTCATCCGTCGAAAGAAGCGCAGTCTCTGCTGGAGCAGATTCGCCATATTGACGGTGATTTTGAATTCGAAACCTATTACTCGCTCTCTTGCCACAACTGCCCGGATGTGGTGCAGGCGCTGAATCTGATGAGCGTACTGAACCCGCGCATCAAGCACACTGCAATTGACGGCGGCACCTTCCAGAACGAAATCACCGATCGCAACGTGATGGGCGTTCCGGCAGTGTTCGTAAACGGGAAAGAGTTTGGTCAGGGTCGCATGACGTTGACTGAAATCGTCGCCAAAATTGATACTGGCGCGGAAAAACGTGCGGCAGAAGAGCTGAACAAGCGTGATGCTTATGACGTATTAATCGTCGGTTCCGGCCCGGCGGGTGCAGCGGCAGCAATTTACTCCGCACGTAAAGGTATCCGTACTGGTTTGATGGGCGAACGTTTTGGAGGTCAGATCCTCGATACCGTTGATATCGAAAACTACATTTCTGTACCGAAGACCGAAGGCCAGAAACTGGCAGGTGCGCTGAAAGTTCACGTTGATGAATACGACGTTGATGTGATCGACAGCCAGAGCGCCAGCAAACTGATCCCGGCAGCGGTTGAAGGTGGCCTGCATCAGATTGAAACAGCTTCTGGCGCGGTACTGAAAGCACGCAGCATTATCGTGGCGACCGGTGCAAAATGGCGCAACATGAACGTTCCGGGCGAAGATCAGTATCGCACCAAAGGCGTGACCTACTGCCCGCACTGCGACGGCCCGCTGTTTAAAGGTAAACGCGTAGCGGTTATCGGCGGCGGTAACTCCGGCGTGGAAGCGGCAATTGACCTGGCGGGTATCGTTGAGCACGTAACGCTGCTGGAATTTGCGCCAGAAATGAAAGCCGACCAGGTTCTGCAGGACAAACTGCGCAGCCTGAAAAACGTCGACATTATTCTGAATGCGCAAACCACGGAAGTGAAAGGCGACGGTAGCAAAGTCGTAGGTCTGGAATATCGAGATCGTGTCAGCGGCGATATTCACAACATCGAACTGGCCGGTATTTTCGTGCAGATTGGTCTGCTGCCGAACACCAACTGGCTCGAAGGCGCAGTCGAACGTAACCGCATGGGCGAGATTATCATTGATGCGAAATGCGAAACCAACGTGAAAGGCGTGTTCGCAGCGGGTGACTGTACTACGGTTCCGTACAAGCAGATCATCATCGCTACTGGCGAAGGTGCCAAAGCCTCTCTGAGTGCTTTTGACTACCTGATTCGCACCAAAACTGCATAAGAAGAAGTAAGATTCACCTGCAATTGCTTAGCCGCCGGGGTCAAACCTGGCGGCTTTTTTATGGCAATAAAAAGCCCCGCCGGGATGGCTCCGGGCAGGGCGACATAAATACTTTTATCTATTAGCGAACGACCAGCACCGGCAGATTGGCGTGGCGGATAACGCTTGAGGCGTTAGAACCTAACAGATGGGTCGAAATCGATGGGTTGCGCGAACCGATAACGACAACATCAGCCCCCAGTTCTTCTGCCAACTCATTGACTTCATCCCGCACGCTACCAAAACGGACATGTTGTTTAATGCGGGAAGGATCGATGGTGAAGTGGCTGACCATCGTTTGCAGACGTTCTTCTGCTTCATGTTGCAGATGCTCTTCAAAACGACGCACATCAGCGGCAAAACGGTGCAGGCTCAGGCTGGCTGACCCGGGTAGTACGTGAAGTAGATGAATAACTCCGTCATCCTGGGCGAGGAATTCAGCGTGGCGAATCGCTTTGTCGCTCAATTCCATTTCGAAAACATCCACTGGCATGATGATTGTTTTGTACATAAGCATTCTCTCCTTGTTTTTGCATGTATACATAACAACACATTATTGGTTATGAATCTATAATTTGCGAGGCTGATTTGATCTGAATTTGCTATTGAGCTGGAAAATAAATAAAACCAGGCGCTACCAGCGTTGTTCAAGGTATAGCACTGCAGCAACAATAATTGCGGCTATGAATATATAAAATGCAGTGATACCGAGAGCTTCGCTCATATGAGGTTCCGCAGATGAATAACCAGTTCAGATTAGAATGCTGCGCTTAAGAGCAAAATGATAAATCTGGTTGATATTTGAGCGGAAAGAGGATGCGAGTGCATCCTCTGGGCAAAGCGAGTTATCGCTTGTGCAGATGGGATTAAAGCAGGTAGTCGCCAGCAGCTTCTGGCTGGTATTCGAGTTCCAGCACTTCAAGGTGGGTTGCAACGCCGCCCGGAAGTTCCCAGTGAATGGAATCGCCAACGCGCAGCCCCAGCAGTGCGGCACCTACCGGAGCCATAACGGAAAGCTGAGTATTGCTGTCGGTCATTTTTGCCGGATACACCAGCGTGCGCACACGCACTTCGCCATCGCTAAGATTGCGGAATTTAACCCGGCTGTTCATTGTCACCACGTCGTGTGGCATCTCTTCTGGCGAACACATTTGGGCGCGATCCAACTCTGCGTTTAACGCGTCGGCGATTGGCAAACCAGCATAGGCGGGTTGCTCCAGCAGAATATCGATGCGTTCGGCATCCAGGTCGTTAATGATGATAGTTGGTCTGGACATTTTTACTCCATGTCGTCGGTACTGCGAGTGTCGCAGATAAACATACCCAAAAGAAAACCCTCACCGTCAGGCGGCGAGGGTTTAACTCACATGATGATACTGACTGTTGCTCACTCTTTGAAGTGATTTGCGTCACATTCAGGGAATTCCTCAATGCAGCGCATTATGTATAAATCTTAATCGTCATGGTTTATGGAAGACGAATTAGCGTCTTTTGTAAATCAGAGGATTAATAACCTGCTTTATCAATCACAAAGGTTTTGCCACAGTTGCCTGGGTGTGGTTGTGGCAAGAATGAGTTGGCAGAAAGCGGAGCGTTGATGGCGTCAGCTTTGATCGAGATCTGAATTTCAGTCAAATACGCAGGGTTACCCTGGCATGTTAGCTTAACTGCTTTCACGTTCTCTTTTCCCCAGCTTTTGGCAAAGGCGGCGTCAAAGTCACGGCGGCTCACTGTTTTACCGTAGTTATCCGCAAGGAATTTTCCGGCTTCGCTCTCTTTAATTTCTTGATTCAGGCGTACCATCGTGCCGAAGTATGCGTCTGGATCAAAACCAAAGCAGGCACCGTGTTTGGCATATTCGTAGCGTTCCAGGCAGGAACGTCCGCCAGCTCCTGGCATGACTTCACTTAGTTTAGCGGCCGTTTCCAGCGATAACCCGGTTTCCGGCGATGAACACATTCGGCTGGCGCGCGCTTCTGGTAGATTCGGGATTGGGCGAGTAGCGCAACCGAAGCGCATCCAGCGGCGTTCATCAACACCACGGGCAGCAACCGATTTAGGCAATCCTGGCCACAGACCATGTACGGTCAGAAAATCAGCTTTGTTGGTCGTTTCGGTTTGCAGGCGACATTCATCTCGTTCGTTACGATTTCGATCGTGTTGACTCTGGCAAAATCCGGTTTGCCAGGAGAGGGCCAGGACATAGCGATCAAAATCGCCATACTGTTTTGCCTGCAACGCCACGGCGTTGGCAGAAGAGAAGGGAAGCAGAGAAACCGCGAGCAACGCGGCGTTACGCCAGAATGCTTTCATAATGGGTGTGGAACTCATACATACACTGAATACTATCTATTAAATCATAAAAAAGCCCGCCAGGTGGGCTTACCTGGCGGGCGTGATGATTTATTCAGCGTTTGGCGAACGTATTAGTTCCACATGGCGAGAATCGGCCAGCCAACCAACAGCAACATAGAGATGTAAATCACCCCGAAGATTGCGCCAAGACGCCAGTAATCTTTTGATTTCACATAGCCACAGCCGTAAATAATCACCCCAGGACCGGTTGCATACGGCGTCAGACAGCCCATGATACCGATAGACAGCACCAGTAGAATACACAGTTGTTCCATTGGTACGCCCGGAATACCTTTACCGACGGCCAGAATAACCGGCAGCATGGTTGCGGTGTGCGCAGACAGGCTGGCAAACAGGTAGTGCGCAAAGTAGAACACCAGAACCAGTACAATCACCGTTGCGTTTGGTGAGAATCCTTCCAGGTGCGTACTCATGGTACCGGCGAACCAGTCAATAAAACCAGAACGAGTCAGGCCATTAGCCATCACAACCAGAGTTGCCAGGTTGACCAGTGTGTTCCATGCGCTGTTATAGCGGGTAATGTCTTTCCACGGCACAACGTGCAGGGCCAGCATTAGCGAAACTGCCAGCAGACCTACCGCAGTAGCATTAATGACTTCACTGCCAAATACCCACAAACCTAAGCTGAGCAATACAAGACCAATCAGCGTCCACTCTCTGCGTGTCAGCGCACCCATGGTTTTTAGTTCATCACCCGCCCAGGTTGCCACTTCTTCACTGTGTGTGATTTCCGGTTTGTACAGCACGTAGGAAAGCCACGGCGCAATGATAAGCAAGATAACCCCAACCGGCAGGAAGCAGAGGAACCACTGCAACCAGCTAATCTGGATACCGGCAATTTTGCTGACGAACTCCAGACCCAGCACGTTTGGTGCCGCACCGGTGACAAACATGGACGAACTCAGACTGGTACTAATGACCATCATCCACATCAAATAGCCGCCAATACGACGCGCGGACGGATCGTTCGGGAATGATTTAAACAACGGCGGCAGGTTTTTAATGACCGGAAAAACCGTACCCCCGGTACGCGCGGTGTTGGACGGTGTAAACGGTGCCAGCAGAATGTCGATAATGACAATCGCATAACCTAACGTCAGCGTGCGTTTGCCCATGAATTTCACCAGGAAAAGGGCAATACGACGACCTAACCCGGAAACTTCATACCCTAATGCAAAAATAAATGCGCCAAATACCAGCCATACCGTGGTGCTGGAAAAACCAGCCAGACCCCATTTCAGCGCCTGTTTTTGCGCATTAAACGCTGGGTCAGCTAATTCTTTGGCATCAAAGAGCAGGTAATTACTGCCAATAACGCAAATAGTAACCGCAATAAAACTGATCGCTGTTGCCGGAATTGGCTCGAGGATCATGCCTACAATCATTGCCACAAACACAGCGAAGTAATGCCATGCCTGCGGCGGCATACCGTCGGGGACAGGGATAAGAAACATGACGCCCATCACCACCAGTGGGGCCAATAGTTTCCATATATTATCTTTTGCTAAAGACATACGGGTTCTCCGAAAATTAATATTTCCAAATTTATCAAGTGCTTAAATAATTAAATCTGTGCTAAAAACCAGGTAAGGATCAGCAGGTCGGCACTGCCGCCTGGACTGAGATTTCGTTCGATACACTCCCTGTCGAACTGCCGGAGATAATCGAGATCGGCGGGGGTTCGGATGCCCCCTTTTTGCAATAATGTTTGCGCCTCGCGCTGTAGCCAGCGCAGGCCCCCCTCGCCACCGCGCGATGCAACGTTGGTATCGCCGTTGATCGCCATCAGTAGGAGTAAGGTATCGAGCAATGCCAGTTCAGGATCTAACCCCTGATCCAGCAGAGTGAGGTAATGCGGCAGGGCGTGGTTGATCACCAGTGGATAACCCGCTTCGGCTTCACCGCGTGCGCCGGTAAGGCCAAGCTGCTGGTACAACCGTTGACCTGCCGTCAGTTGTGAATTATTGGTACGCAGTTCGCGATCGGTCAGGCCACGGCAGAAACTTGCCGCCGTCGCACAAATTGTTATTGGCGTTATCGACTGGTTGAGTTGAAGCAAACGGCCAATTGCCGCACACAGTAGCCCTAAAGAAAAAATGCTGCCTTTATGCGTGTTTACGCCCGCAGTGGCGCGGAACATATCACCTTCGCAAGCCATACCTATTGGGCGTAATCCGTGGAGTACCTCTTCTGGTGCCATTTCAGCACTACAGGCACCAAATTCAATGAAACGGGGTAACCAGCCCTGAATCGCCAGCGCGCTGCGGTGAAAATCTTCCAGCGCCATATCTTTGTGCGCACCGCAGTTATTCCGATCCACGAGGCCTGGTTTCGGTGACAGATTGACTTCAGTCAGCATGGCGCGCCAGCCCAGCAGGGCGTACTCATCGATTAATGACGTCGCAAGCTTTGTGGTTTTAGTTGACGTTGCAGGCATCGACATCGTTCAGCAGCGCCTCCATGCGGTTGAGTAAATCGGTCAGTTGATGGGTTTTTCCACGCGCGCAAACAGCTGCGCTTTGCTCGCACAACAGGCAGCGGCGAGGCGGCAGTGAATAGTCGCGGCGGGAGAGAATTTCGCCTTCGGGTGTCAGGACATCGATATCCCATAACCGCCCGAGAGGATGACTATGTTCAAGCTCAATGGCGGCGAGCTTGAGGTCGCGAGCCGGGGCGGCAATGCTCAACATGCCCTCCGGCCCGCTGGCGGAAACCAGTGCAGCCTGCTCCTGAATTTGCCAGCCCTGTTTTGCGGCTAAGGCACGCAAGGCTGTCACGCCATGATTAAAAATTCGGCGTGTGACCTCGCTGTCTTTAATCGGCCCAGGCGCAACCACGGTAAAGGAGACCAGTGGAACAGGATGGCGCTTGAGCCAGACGTGTTGCCGTGCTTGCCTTTCATCCCGGCTGACGAGCAGCTCGGGAATTGACACCGCATGGTGGCTGGCGAGTTCAGGAAGCAGGTGCATGGCTTATTCCTTCACCTGATGCACAACATCGATCACCGAGCCATCGCGGTAACGCACAACGGCAACGACGCGGTCGGTGAATTCAATCGGCTGTGGTTCACCGGTCAGCAGACGCGCACGTTCACGCAGCCACTCAATGGAAACCACTTTAATGCCCGCTTCCTGCAGACGTTCTGCCAGCTCCGGACGTGCCGGGTTAACTGCGATACCGTGGTCAGTGACCAGAATATCGACACTGGAGCCCGGGGTGATGCAGGTCAGCACGTTATCCACTAGAGTCGGAATACGACCGCGTACCAGCGGCGCGACGATGATGGAAAGCGCAGAGGCAATCGCGGTATCGCAGTGACCACCGGAAGCACCACGCAGTACGCCGTCAGAGCCGGTCAGCACGTTAACGTTGAACTGGGTGTCAATTTCCAGCGCGCTTAGTACCACCACGTCGAGACGATCAACCGATGCACCTTTCGACCCCCAGTTAGCGTACTGGTTGGCGCTGATTTCGATGTGATTGGGGTTACGGGCCAGCGATTGCGCAGCGTGGCTGTCAAAGCTCTGCACATCCAGCAGTTTGCGGATCAGACCTTTTTCGTGCAGGTCAACCATCGTCGCGGTAATACCGCCGAGGGCGAAGTCGGCGCGAATATCGCGGCTACGCATTTTGTCTTCCAGGAAACGGGTTACCGCCAGCGATGCGCCACCGGTGCCGGTTTGCATGGAGAAACCTTCTTTGAAGTAGCCAGAGTTGACAATCACATCCGCAGCGCTACGGGCAATAAGCAGTTCGCGCGGGTTAGTGGTCATACGGGTCGCGCCAGCGCCGATTTTCGCGGCATCGCCAACGCGATCAACTTTGACGATCAGATCAACCTGATCTTGCTCAATGCTTGCCGGATTATGAGGATAAGGCAGCAGTTCTTCAGTGAGCATCACAACCTGTTTCGCGTTGTCGGCATCAACCATTGCATAGCCGAGGGAGCCGCAGCAGGCTTTACCGGTGTAGCCGTTGGCATTACCGAATTCATCACAGGACGGGACGCCGAGGAAAGCCACGTCTATATTCAGTTCGCCGCTCTGTACCAGATGCACACGTCCGCCGTGAGAGTGGATTTGCACCGGTTCCGCCAGCAGACCACGGGAGATTTCTTCCGCCAGTGGACCGCGCAGGCCAGAGGTATAAATGCGGGTAACCACGCCCTGGCGAATGTGTTCTACCAGCGGCGCATGGCAATCACTCAGGGAGCTGGAGGCCAGAGTCAGGTTTTTAAAGCCCATCTTCGCGATGACGTCCATCACCATATTGACGGTCAGGTCACCGCCACGGAAAGCGTGATGGAAGGAAACCGTCATGCCGTCCTGTAAACCAGAGCGACGAATCGCTTCTTCCAGGTTGGCGCACAGTTTGCGATCGCGCGCTTTTTCAGCCTGGTAGGTTTGCTTTGGCGAGTTCTGGAAAGCGGCAAGATCGCATTCAGCGCGACGATTCCAGGCCGCTACCCGTTCTTGTCGTTGAGATTGTTCAATTTTCTGCGTCATTTTGATTGCCTTATTCTTCGCGGATGCCGGAAAGTTCTGCACGGGAGAGCACCAGACGGGCGCGATCGATAACCGGACCGTCCACCATCTTGCCGTTCAGGGAAACCACGCCGAGGCCTTCGCGAGCGGCGGCTTCAGCGGCTTCTACGACGCGGCGGGCGTGATCCACTTCTTTTTGGGTCGGTGCGTAGAGGTTATGCAGCAGATCAATCTGACGCGGGTTGATCAGCGATTTGCCGTCAAAGCCCAGCTGTTTGATGTGGGCGGCTTCTTGCAGGAATCCGGCTTCGTTGTTAGCGTCGGAATAGACGGTATCGAACGCCTGAATACCCGCAGAGCGCGCGGCCTGCAAAATGGAGCAGCGAGCGAACAGCAGTTCAGTTCCTTCCGGGGACCGTTCTGTACGCAGGTTGCGCACATAGTCTTCTGCACCGAGGGCGATACCGATCAAACGCTCGGAAGCGTGAGCGATTTCCACTGCGCGGGTAATGCCCAGCGGAGATTCAATCGCCGCCAGCAAGCCGGTGCTGCCGGGTTCACGACCACAGGCTTTTTCGATGCGCAGGATCTCTTTTTCGATATCCAGAACATCCTGAGCGGTATCGGTTTTCGGCAGACGCACAACGTCCGCACCACCGCGAACGACGGCTTCCAGGTCGTTAACACCCCATTCGGAATCCAGCGCGTTTACACGCACAATGGTTTCAATATCGCGATACAGCGGATGTTGCAGCGCGTGGTAAACCATGCGACGGGCGGTGTCTTTTTCACGTAATGCCACGGAGTCTTCGAGGTCAAACATCAGGGCATCAGCCGGGTAGATGAAGGAGTTGCTGACCATCGCGGCATTGGCACCAGGCACAAACAACATGCTGCGGCGGGTGCGAGTTTTACGTTGTTGCAGCGAAGCGGAAATCATTGGCAATCCTCCCATGGCAGAGCCGGGATACCGCTGGCGCGTGCCAGCAGGGCTTCCAGTCGTGCACGTAAAATGCAGTCCAGTGCGCCTTTGTCATCGACATTCAGCTGTACGCCGCGCACGTTGTAGCGGGCGAGAACGTCCAGAATGGTGGTGCGAATGGCATCGCCAAACTGTTTCTCAACGCTGCTGTTGATTTGCAGGTCGATATCCTGCGTATCGAGTGGGGCGATGCGTATCATCACATCCCCAGACTCAAGGGTGCCTGCAACGGCGGGCTGGTTTATTTTCATTTTTCACCTGTTTCTCATGCGGGGGTCTTTTGACGAGCTGCCGCGTCCTGGCGGGAGTGCTCAAGCAGGTTCTGCAAATAATGCAGCGTGACTGCAGGGACCAGCGGCGCGATAGCCGTGAGATCGTTTTTCGCCAGCAGTTGACGTACCCGGGAAGCGGATATCGGCATCTCCTGGTAACGCAGCCGCTCAATTTCAACCAGTTCGATGGGCGGTGCGGAGATAGTCGGCGTTTCCAGCCAGTAGCGCATATCCTGGTTGTACTGGGCGGTAACGCGACAAAAGGGTTCAGTACCGACAAAGCGGTGAGTTACACCCAGCGCGGGAGCGAGGTACTGACGGAAAATCTTCAGATCAATTTCGGTGTAACAATGGTTAATGACGCTCTGTTCTTTAATGAAGTAGCAAGGGAACGTAGCGCGGGAGATGATGTATTCGGAGCCGCGATGCACAGTCAGGCGTGGAATATCGGCGGTGCCTTTTAACACCAGATCCAGCCGGTCTTCATAGGGAAAGCGTGAAGAATCTTCTTTAACTAAAAACAGATGCAACCAGTCGCACTGTGCTGCAGCCTGTTGAATCAGATAACGGTGACCATTCGTAAAGGGATTGGCGTTCATCACAATGCAGCCAATCTTGTTCCCTGGATGACGAAATTTTTTCAGCGATTCGGCATAGCGTTTCAGTCGCGTGGCGCTGTTTTCCATCAGCACCATCACGCCGGGTACACTGGTCAGCGTGGAAAAACCGCACTGGCGGAACAGCGCCTCGTATTCGGTTTTGGTATAAATAAACAGATGCGTGCTGTGCCGCTCATAGGCGAGGTTAATTAGCTCGGTGGCTAATGTCAGCGCCAGTCCTTCACCGCGAACGGATTCACTGATAGCAACGCATTTAATAATATTTCCGGCAATTCCACCGCACGCGATAAGCTTTTCATCGCGGGTTACGGTAATAAATACTTCGACTGTGGTGTCAACGCTCAAATCATTTTCATGCAGGAATTGGGCGATTTCCGCCATTTTTTTATTTTCTGAACGTTTTACACGGGTGAAAATATCATTGCCGAACATAATAAATAGTATCCTGAAGGTGCATGTTGTTATCGATTTGCAACGAATGTTGTTCGATGTTGCAAACTGATAACCTTTTATTTTCACTTGGGAGAAAGGGGGGCGATCGAGGTATATCTTTTTCTCCTTTCGCTATACATCCTAAGGAGTATTGTAGCGTGAAATTTTGATTTATTTCACATAGAGTTAGTGGTTTTTTATTTATTTAATGGTTTTAAGTTTTTTAATTAATGTAATTACGAAATGACCCGCAGGTTTAAGTGATTTAATTGATTTAATGAATAAAATTTGCCACGATTATATTTAATATCTATGTATTTTGATTCAACATTTTAATTACATCCGTCAAAGAGGCTCGGGACAACCCGCAAGGAAAACAATGTTGCAGCTTAACGAGAATAAACAGTTTGCATTTTTCCAAAGACTGGCATTTCCGCTGCGTATCTTTTTGCTGATTCTGGTGTTCTCAATATTTGTCATTGCAGCCCTGGCGCAATATTTTACGGCCAGTTTTGAGGACTATTTAACGCTTCATGTGCGCGACATGGCAATGAATCAGGCAAAAATTATTGCTTCTAATGACAGTATCATCAGCGCAGTGAAAACGCGTGACTACAAGAGGCTGGCGACCATCGCTAACAAATTACAAAGAGATACTGATTTCGATTATGTGGTGATTGGCGATCGGCACTCGATTCGTCTTTACCATCCTAATCCGGAGAAAATTGGTTATCCTATGCAGTTCACCAAACCGGGCGCGCTGGAGAAAGGGGAGAGCTACTTCATCACCGGGAAAGGGTCAATTGGCATGGCGATGCGTGCCAAAACGCCAATCTTTGATGACGATGGAAAAGTCATCGGCGTGGTGTCGATTGGCTACCTGGTGAGTAAAATCGATAGCTGGCGGGCTGAGTTTTTATTACCGATGGCTGGCGTGTTTGTCGTGCTGTTAGGGATTCTGATGTTGCTATCGTGGTTCCTGGCCGCGCATATCCGTCGGCAGATGATGGGCATGGAGCCAAAGCAAATCGCACGCGTGGTCCGTCAGCAAGAGGCGCTGTTTAGTTCGGTTTATGAAGGGCTCATTGCGGTGGATCCGCATGGTTACATTACCGCCATCAATCGTAACGCAAGAAAGATGCTGGGTCTGAGTTCCCCCGGACGGCAATGGTTGGGTAAACCCATTGCTGAAGTGGTCAGGCCCGCCGATTTCTTTACCGAACAGATTGATGAAAAACGTCAGGATGTGGTGGCGAACTTTAACGGTCTGAGCGTTATTGCCAACCGGGAAGCTATTCGTTCAGGTGATGATTTGCTGGGGGCCATTATCAGCTTTCGTAGTAAAGACGAAATATCCACCCTCAATGCGCAACTGACGCAAATTAAACAATACGTCGAGAGCCTGCGCACATTGCGACACGAGCATCTCAATTGGATGTCGACGCTCAATGGTCTGTTGCAGATGAAAGAGTATGATCGCGTGTTGGCGATGGTGCAGGGGGAGTCTCAGGCCCAGCAACAGCTTATTGATAGCCTGCGCGAGGCGTTTGCCGATCGCCAGGTGGCGGGGCTGCTTTTTGGTAAAGTGCAGCGCGCCCGCGAACTGGGGCTAAAAATGGTCATCGTCCCCGGAAGTCAGCTTTCGCAACTGCCGCCAGGACTGGACAGCACCGAGTTTGCAGCCATTGTTGGCAATTTACTTGATAACGCCTTCGAAGCCAGCCTGCGTAGCGATGAAGGAAACAAGATCGTTGAATTATTCCTCAGCGATGAAGGCGATGATGTGGTGATTGAAGTCGCCGATCAGGGCTGCGGCGTTCCAGAGTCTCTACGAGACAAAATATTTGAGCAGGGTGTCAGTACGCGTGCTGACGAGCCCGGCGAACATGGCATTGGGTTGTACTTGATTGCCAGTTACGTAACGCGCTGCGGTGGTGTTATCACTCTCGAAGATAATGATCCCTGCGGTACCTTATTTTCAATCTATATTCCGAAAGTGAAACCTAATGACAGCTCCATTAACCCTATTGATCGTTGAGGACGAAACGCCGCTGGCAGAGATGCATGCGGAATATATTCGTCACATTCCCGGATTCAGTCAGATATTACTGGCGGGAAACCTGGCGCAGGCCCGAATGATGATCGAGCGTTTTAAGCCGGGGCTAATCTTGCTCGATAACTATCTTCCTGACGGTAGAGGGATTAATTTACTGCATGAACTGGTGCAGGCGCATTATCCCGGCGACGTGGTGTTTACCACTGCAGCCAGCGATATGGAAACGGTGTCTGAGGCCGTACGTTGTGGTGTATTTGATTATCTCATTAAGCCAATTGCCTATGAACGGATGGGGCAAACGCTAACCCGTTTCCGCCAGCGTAAACATATGCTGGAAAGTATTGATAGCGCCAGCCAGAAGCAAATTGATGAGATGTTTAATGCCTATGCTCGCGGTGAACCCAAAGACGAACTGCCGACCGGCATTGACCCCTTGACGCTAAACGCGGTGCGAAAACTGTTTAAAGAGCCTGGTGTGCAACATACGGCAGAAACGGTGGCGCAGGCACTGACTATCAGCCGCACCACTGCCAGACGTTATCTTGAATATTGCGCCAGCCGCCATCTGATTATTGCTGAAATTGTTCACGGCAAAGTTGGCAGACCGCAACGCATATACCACAGTGGGTGACATGATAAAGCCGGAGGAAACTTGCCTCCGGCATGACTATTTACTTGCCTGTGACCGCGGCTGCCGTTCCTGGCACCATCAGCTCTGTAGCAACGATAACAATCACCAGCCCAACAAGCACCGGCACCGAGGTGCGTTTTACGACTTCAAATGGTGAGATTTTCGCCATCCCGGCAACCGCAACGACTACGCCAGAAACGGGTGACAGGGTACGACCGAGGTTTGACGCCTGCAGCATTGGGATAGTCAAATACGCCGGGTTAATGCCGGAAGAGTGCGCCAGTTTCGGGATCATCTCAACAAACGCATAAAACGGCGCATTGCCTGAACCGGTCGTGACTGCCGCCAGCATTGTCAGGATCACTAATACCAGCATCAGGATGATACTCGCCGAACCAAACGAGGTGGCGATAGAAATCAGACTTTGAATAAAGCCGATGGTGCTAAGCCCCTGAGCGAATACCCCAGCGGCAACCAGCAGCATCACCACGTTAGCAAACGCATCTGCCATCCCGCGATAAGCCACTTCCAGACCAGAGAAAACTTTCTGGGTATTAAAGCTGCGGATGAACTCCAGAATGGAGGCAATCAGCATACAAATCACCAGAATAGTGATGATGTGTAATTGCGGACCCCATTTGCCGTCAAAAATCAGCACTCCGATGATCGGCGTGAACGGCAAAATGGCATAAAACGCAGGAGCAGTGGTGGTGATTTCACTGACATCTAACATTTCATGAGAGATGTGCTCTTTTTTATCCAGATAACGTTGCCAGAAGAAGTGGGCGATCGCCATGCCGATAATTGCAGCAATTGAGATAGGCAGCGTCGTTTTGAAGGCGAAGTCAATCAGCGACATTTCGGAAGCCTGCGCCGCCAGCACCACATCCCCTGAAGTCGGTGCGAGAATAATCGCCGCCGGGGAGGCACAAATAGCAGCAGCTGCACCACGGCTGATACCAACGTTTACCATCACCGGAAACAGGGTTGCCATCAGCAAAACACCCAGACCGGTCGCGGAAGAGACGGCCAGAGACATCAGACAGGCGACAAAATAGGCGGCAATCATCAGCAGGTAAGGGGAGTTAATATACTGCAATGGTTTTGACGCCAGCTTGACCACCATATCATTCGCGCCGATATGGGTCATGTAAGCGGCAAAGCCACACAGCATCATAATCATCATGCCGAGGTCGCCGCCGCGGCTCATTAGCAATATTTTAACGTATTCAACGATATCCGTGGCGCTGTAGCCTGTTGAAGCCTGGCTGGACGGTAACACTTTGTGCCCCATAATGGCACTGATAATCAGCAATAACAGGCCACCGACAAATAACACGCCAGTGGCGGAATACCCTTTAATGATGTAGCGAGCTACACCCACAATAACCACAACCCCAATAAGGAGTTCAATGAATGTCAGCATAATTTTTCCTGTCTCCAGGCCCCAAAGTAAATAATAAAAAATTCCTAAAGCTTAAGGAAAAAATATGCCCAATAAATTGGCGATGAATGCTGATTAAAATCAAGAAAAACTGCCATTAAGACATTGAATTTGCTGTTTTTATACATAGATAACAAAACGCATATTTAGCGGTTGGCAATTATCACATAATAATGTGTGTAAATTGATGGTGGATTGATGCAAATTTGTTAATTGCAATGGTGTTAGCTGCGGCTGTGCGCTCAAAAAACAATCTAACATGAGCATAGGTTGACGATATATAATATATTCTTCGTTAAGAGGTTTTTTGTATCCTATTAAAAAATAAAGTAATTTTTTCTTGGTTGTATTTTGTCATCAAAAAAGACTTGGTTTTTTTATGACTATTCCCATCGCAGAAAACGATACATCATCTTTAATCGATGCGCGGAAATATTTAACTTAAACAAGCGGAAATAAATAGAGCAGCTATTCAGATTGTTCTTTATGTTGGGGCTATTAAGGTTATGTTAATTGTAGCTTTGCTATGCTAGTAGTAGATTTTTGATAAATGTTTTATGGTCACAAATGAACGTGAGTAAATATGTTGCTATCTTTTCCTTTGTTTTTATTCAGTTAATCAGCGTTGGTAAAGTTTTTGCTAACGCAGATGAGTGGATGACAACGTTTAGAGAAAATATTGCTCAAACCTGGCAACAGCCTGAACATTATGATTTATATATTCCTGCCATCACCTGGCATGCACGTTTCGCTTACGACAAAGAAAAAACCGATCGCTATAACGAGCGACCGTGGGGTGGCGGTTTTGGTCAGTCGCGATGGGATGAAAAAGGAAACTGGCATGGCCTGTATGCCATGGCATTTAAGGACTCGTGGAACAAATGGGAACCGATTGCCGGATACGGATGGGAAAGTACCTGGCGACCGCTGGCGGATGAAAATTTTCATTTAGGACTGGGATTCACCGCTGGCGTAAGGGCACGCGATAACTGGAATTACATCCCTCTCCCGGTTCTACTGCCATTGGCCTCTGTGGGTTATGGTCCAGTGACTTTTCAGATGACCTACATTCCGGGTACCTATAACAATGGCAATGTGTACTTTGCCTGGATGCGCTTTCAGTTTTGAGACAAATGAAATTTTAGTAAACTCTTTAAAATCAATGGGTAAAATAATTAACATCAAAAATAACGCGACTTTTATCACTTTTTAGTAAAGTTGCACTGGACAAAGCGTACCACAATTGGTGTACTGGTAACCGACACAGCATTTGTGTCTATTTTTCATGTAAAGGTAATTTTGATGTCTAAGATTAAAGGTAACGTTAAGTGGTTTAATGAGTCCAAAGGATTCGGTTTCATTACTCCGGAAGACGGCAGCAAAGACGTGTTCGTACACTTCTCTGCAATCCAGACTAATGGTTTTAAAACTCTTGCTGAAGGTCAGCGCGTAGAGTTCGAAATCACTAACGGTGCCAAAGGCCCTTCTGCTGCAAACGTAATCGCTCTGTAAGATACGTCAGCAAGAATTCAAAACCCGCTTAATCAGCGGGTTTTTTTTGGTCTTTAGTGTGCGGTTGAGGCGGAAAACAGCCAGAAAGCCAGTGCGGTCATGGCAAAAGACCCCAAAAGGTTGACGAAAACGTTCAGTAACGCCCAGCCAAAGCGGCCCTCTTGTAACAAAAACACCACTTCTGCCGAAAATGTTGAGAAGGTTGTTAGACCGCCACAAAATCCGGTGGTGATTAATACTTTCCACACTGGATCAATGTTCGTCATCCTGCTAAACCAGGCGAATCCCATTCCTATGATGAATGCCCCAATCAGGTTTGCAGCCAGCGTCCCCAACGGAATCGCTTGATGCAGCGGGTTAAATCGCATACTTAACAGCCATCTCGCCACGCTTCCCGTACCACCGCCAATAAAAACTGCTAAAAGAAGTTGTAACACTGCAAAATCCTGCTATTTGATTTGTATGAGTGATAAGTGTAACGCCGAATAATCGCCGTTGGCGAATTTTACGACTCTGACAGGAGGAGGTGGCAATGCTGGTTGCCGCAGGACAGTTTGCTGTTACATCTGTGTGGGAAAAGAACGCTGAGATTTGTGCCTCGTTGATGGCGCAGGCGGCGGAAAACGACGTATCGCTGTTTGTCCTGCCGGAAGCATTGCTGGCGCGCGATGATCATGATGCAGATCTATCGGTTAAATCAGCACAGCTGCTGGAAGGCGAATTCCTCGGACGTTTACGGCGAGAAAGTAAACGTAACATGTTGACGACAATTCTGACGATTCATGTTCCTTCAACGCCGGGGCGCGCATGGAATATGCTGGTGGCACTTCAGGCAGGAAACATCGTCGCCCGTTATGCCAAACTGCATCTCTATGATGCATTTGCCATTCAGGAATCACGCCATGTTGATGCTGGTAATGAAATAGCTCCGTTACTGGAGGTGGAAGGGATGAAGGTCGGTCTGATGACCTGTTATGACTTACGCTTTCCAGAGCTGGCGCTGGCACAGGCATTACAGGGAGCTGAAATCCTGGTACTTCCTGCCGCCTGGGTTCGTGGGCCGCTCAAAGAGCATCACTGGTCAACGTTGCTTGCCGCTCGTGCGCTGGATACCACCTGTTATATGGTGGCGGCGGGGGAGTGCGGGAACAAAAATATCGGGCAAAGCCGGATTATAGATCCCTTTGGCGTCACCATTGCGGCAGCGTCAGAAATGCCTGCACTCATTATGGCGGAAGTGACGCCCGAACGTGTGCGTCAGGTGCGCGCGCAACTGCCCGTCTTAAACAACCGTCGCTTTGCGCCGCCGCAATTATTATGATGTTTTTTTACTCGGCGCTTGATTCACCTTGTTACAGATTGCTATTGTGTGCGCGCGTCGAATGACCGTTAATATTCTCTGGTTTTTAAGGCGCGTTCTGTTGCCGGTTATATGTCAAGAAGGTATCTATGGGTGAGATTAGTATTACCAAACTGCTGGTAGTTGCGGCGCTGGTCGTTCTGCTGTTTGGGACTAAGAAGTTACGTACGCTGGGCGGAGACCTTGGAGCGGCCATTAAAGGGTTCAAGAAGGCGATGAATGATGACGATGCTGCGGCGAAAAAAGGCGCAGACGTTGATCTTCAGGCTGAAAAGCTCTCTCATAAAGAGTGACGTGGCGAGCAGGACGCTCCCTCAATATCTTGTTCGATACAAAAAACCCGCTTCAAAAAGCGGGTTTTTTATCAGACAGATGTAAGCAATTATTACAGGATTACTTAACTTCCATCCCTTTCGCCTGCAAATCGGCGTGGTAAGACGAGCGGACAAACGGACCGCATGCAGCATGGGTAAAGCCCATCGCCAGCGCTTCGGCTTTCATTTCGTCGAACTCATCCGGGCTAACGTAACGTTGAACCGGCAGGTGATGGCGGCTTGGCTGCAAATATTGCCCCAGCGTTAACATCGTCACACCATGACGGCGCAGGTCGCGCATTACCTCAATAATTTCTTCATTGGTTTCACCCAGACCCACCATCAGACCAGACTTGGTCGGGATTTCCGGATGCGCTTCTTTAAAGCGTTCCAGCAGCTTCAGCGACCAGTTGTAATCTGCACCAGGCCGTACCTGACGGTAAATACGCGGTACGTTTTCCAGGTTATGGTTGAACACATCTGGTGGTGTGGCGGTCAGAATATCCAGAGCACGATCCATACGACCGCGGAAATCCGGCACCAGAGTTTCAATTTTGATTTGCGGGCTTTTTTCCCGAATGGCAGTAATGCAATCCGCAAAGTGCTGGGCACCGCCATCGCGCAGGTCATCACGGTCAACGGAGGTGATAACCACATAACGCAGCGCCATATCGGCAATGGTCTGCGCCAGTTTCACTGGTTCATTGGCATCCGGAGCTACCGGGCGACCATGGGCAACGTCACAGAACGGACAACGGCGGGTACAAATAGCGCCGAGGATCATAAACGTTGCTGTGCCGTGGTTGAAGCATTCCGCCAGGTTAGGGCAGGAGGCTTCCTCGCAGACAGAATGCAGGCCATTTTTGCGCATTGCGGCTTTGATGCCCTGGATACGTGTAGAGTCCGCTGGAAGCTTGATTTTCATCCATTCCGGCTTGCGCAGCAGGGCTTCGCGCTCTGTTGCCACGTTTTTAACCGGGATAAGGGCCATCTTATCGGCATCGCGGTATTTAACACCGCGTTCCATCACAATGGGTTTACTCATAGCGTGCGTGTTCCAGTTGCGAATTACGAAGGAAAGCGTTTCAATTCAATAGATTGTTGTAATTATCAACTATTTTTGAATTAACGACTGGCAGTATATCATTGAAACGGACCTGAAAGCAGCCAAAGCGGTCGCGAAAATGTAAAATTGTTGTTGGATTGTGCCATTTTTTCGTTCTTCGCTGTGATCTGGCTGTAACAATACTTTTTCAAAATGCATTACGGATAACATCTATTACCCCGTGCAGGATGGGATCACGCAGGCTGAATTTGTTGTAGTGGATAGAGAAATCTATTTGCTCCTCATTTAAGGACGGAAAAGGCAGTTTTTCCAGCGGCCAACAACGGCTAAACAGGTTATAAAAACGGCTGGGAATAATCGCTAACATGTCACTGTTGGCAACCAGTGCAGCGATTGTCAAAATGTTGTAGCTGGTGAAACTGATTTGCCGGTCCGGAAACATCTCTTGAACTCTCTGCCGCAGACCGCTGAAATTTTGCCCTTCCGGTAACAGGAGTATATGCGCAGCGTTGTCGATAGTCCCTCTGTCATCTTCTAAAGAGAGTAGTGGATTTCCCTCGCGGCAAATTAACACCATATTGTCGGTGAACAGAACATGATGTTGCACCGTACGATTGGTGCAAAACATGTTATCGATGATGAGATCGGTTTGAAACTGACTGAGTTGGTTTTCCGCGTCGCTGATGGGCGGGTTGCGCAGTAAAAGCTGCGGATAGTGAGTTTTAATCGCCCGATAGATGACAGGAAGGACCAGGGCTCCGACCGAGGGGGTGGTCGCAATAGTTATCGTTCGTTGCTTATCATAGCTTCCTTCGATATCCAGCGCGCCAAGAATGGACTCAAGGCCCTGACTGATATACTCATGTAGATGCATCGCAAATGCGGTAGGAGTGACACCCTGGCCTTTGCGAATAAACAATGGGTCAGGGAATATAACGCGCAGTATCTGAATAGACTGACTGATTGCCGAGGGTGTCAGATTAAGCACTTTCGCTGCATTAACGATCCCTTTATGTACATATACAGCTTCAAAAATAGTCAGAAGGTTAAGATCAATATTTCGTAAGGTTGTAAATATTTGTGGTTTACCTTCTGACGACTTTCTGCTTAAACAGGTTTCAATTTGATTATTACTATCCACGCACTTACTCCAATTTTATTCATGGAAAAATAATATTTAAAAAAATTACAATAATCTTATGTCTAATTGGAACGGAACGCTTTTGCTCACCATAATCAACTATTTCAATAAGTTAATCAATGGGGTGAGTTACGGAGCAAGGCGTAGCATCGCATTTCTGCAAGTGATAAAGAAAATATACAAACGCGAAGGAGATGTAAAGCATTAGCAGGTATTATGAGTAATGACCCAGTGTAAATTGGGCCATTGATGTATGGAATTAAGCGGTAATATATTCGAAGTCAGGATTGTTTAGTAGCGCTAAAATATTTTCCAGTAAACGTGGTGCAATATTATTAGTCGTCGCTTCGGGTTTCCATTGTGATATTTTAGCCATTTCCATTCCGGCATACCCACAAGGATTAATACGTAAAAATGGTGAAAGATCCATATTGACGTTTAATGCCAGACCGTGGAATGAACAACCGCGTCGAATACGTAAACCCAGTGAGCAAATTTTCTTTTCCCCGACATAGACACCAGGCGCGTCAGCCCGAGGATGCGCTTCTATACCCAGTTCAGCCAGGGTATTCACCACTGTTTGCTCAAGCAAGGTCACCAGTTCACGCACACCGAGTTTACGGCGTTTCAGGTTAAGCAACACATACATCACCTGTTGCCCCGGCCCGTGATAAGTCACCTGCCCACCGCGATCGCTCTGAATCACCGGAATATCACCCGGCATTAAAATGTGCTCCGCCTTTCCTGCCTGCCCTTGGGTGAATACCGGATAGTGCTCGACCAGCCAGATTTCATCAAGGGTACTATCATCGCGGGTATCGGTGAATTCATGCATAGCCTGGGAGATTGGCTCGTAAGGCTGAAGACCGAGCTGGCGGACAAGAATTTTATCCTGATACAAAACGGCATCTCCGTGGAGAATGAGTAAAAGTGGGGGAAAAGTATATCACAGCGAGGAGAGGGGAGTTACCCGACCAGGAGCCGGGTAACGGAGAAGCGAGTTACAGAACCATGCGGACAATATCGATTTTGCCCAGTTCTTCATACAGTGTTTCAACCTGCTCGATATGAGTAGCGTTGATAGTGATAGATACCGAGTGGTAGTTGCCTTTGCTGCTTGGTTTTACCGTTGGGGTGTAGTCACCTGGCGCATGGCGCTGTACCACTTCAACCACCTGATCAACCAGCTCAGGTAACGCCTGCCCCATAACTTTGTAAGTAAAAGGAGTAGGGAATTCAAGCAGTTCGTTAAGTTTGGTTTTCATGTCAGCTCCGGCGTAACGTAATTAAATAGCAACTCCCGCCAGAAGGCGGGAGTTTTTTACTGATGCTTAGTATATGGGGGCGGAAATTACACTTTCAAGTGTTCGATTTTTAACCAAACCAGTGATGGAACATTAATTTAATGTAATCAATGATTTTGCCGAAGAAGTTGCCTTCCGGGATTTCTTGCAGCACAACCAGCGGGCGTTGTTCGATCGTTTTGCCATCAAGCTGGAAGTTGATAGTACCGACGACCTGATTCTTTTGCAGCGGCGCATGCAATTCACTGCTGTTCAGCACATAGCTGGCTTTCAGATCTTTCATGCGGCCACGCGGAATGGTCAGATACACGTCTTTATCAACACCTAACGAAGCGCGATCAGAATCACCAAACCAAACCGGTTCAGAGGCGAACTCTTTACCTACTTTCAGTGGGTTAACGGTTTCGAAGAAACGGAAGCCCCAGGTTAGCAGTTTTTTACTTTCGGCTTCACGGCCTTTAAAAGTACGTCCGCCCATCACCGCAGAGATCAAGCGCATCTGGCCTTCAGTCGCAGAAGCAACAAGGTTGTAACCTGCTTTGTCAGTGTGTCCGGTTTTGATGCCGTCGACATTCAGGCTGTTATCCCATAACAGGCCGTTACGGTTCAGCTGGCGAATACCGTTAAACGTAAATTCTTTTTCTTTATAGATCGAGTATTCATTCGGTACGTCACGGATCAACGCCTGGCCGATCAGCGCCATATCTCGCGCGGAGCTGTACTGACCATCAGCATCCAGACCATGTACCGTCTGGAAGTGGGTATTTTTCAGGCCCAGGGCGTTAACGTAGCTGTTCATCAAGCCAACAAAAGCGTCCTGGCTACCAGCGGCAAAATCGGCCATGGCGACGCAAGCATCGTTACCCGATTGCAGGTTAATACCGCGGATTAGCTGAGAAACCGGAACCTGCATGCCCGGTTTGAGGAACATCAGCGAAGAACCTTTAAACACCGGGTTACCGGTAGCCCATGCGTCGTTACCGATGGTGACTAAATCAGTTTCTTTAAATTTACCGGCTTTCATTGCCTGGCCGATAACGTAACTGGTCATCATTTTGGTCAGGCTGGCAGGATCGCGGCGGACATCTGCGTTCTGTTCGGCGAGCACTTTGCCGGAGTTATAGTCAATCAGGATGTAGGACTCCGCATCGATCTGCGGTACACCCGGGATCATAGTTTTGATATTCAGGTCATCGGCATGTGCAGCAGAGATAAAGGCTGTGCAAAGAGCCGTGGTGAGCGCCAGGCGCTTCATGATACGAGCGGAAAAAATGGTATTCATGGTCTGAACTACGACATCCGTGATGGAATTAAAAAAAGTGCCCTACTATAGCAAATGCACTACCGGCAGGCATCTGACTTTCCGCGTGACTTTGTTAACGTCATTTACAGAAATTGACACATCAGATGCCTGCTTTACGCTACTGCGCGGTGGTAATAAATGACTGTAATTGGGCTTCGGTTTGCAAACGTTGCTGCAAGGTACTGGCTTCGGCTTTGCTGGCGAATGGGCCAAGCTGGATCCGCCAGACCGCGCCATTTTGAGTTACGCGACCGGGGACGCCGAACTTCTGTCCCAGTTGCTGTTGGTACTGTTGCGCACGAGCCTGATCGCTAACGGCTCCGACTTGCACCATAAAGTTGCCGCTGGCGCTTTGCGAGGCGGCTTGCGGTGTCACCATTGCAGGCGAGGTTGCAGGCGTTGTCGCCGGAGCTGTAACAACGGGTTGTGGTGCAGGTGTTGGTTCGCTGCTTTCCAGAACACCAGGCGCTAAGGTCGTTGGTGCGCCGAGGAAACCGCTGCTGGTTACCGGCGCGCCGGTCGGATCTTCGCTTTTTAGCGTCGAATTACTGACCGGAAGAATGTCACCCTGTGGGCCAGACACTGAATTTGTTCCCGCGCCGCCGCTTAAATCGGGAGGTGCAGGCAGGGCGTAAGTCTGTTTGGCAACTGTGGTACAAGCCATACCAGGACCAGAAAGCGAACCATCCTGGGCGACAATAATCGGATCGATACGAACTTTGGTGTTGTTTGACGTGTTAAGACGGTCAGCTGCCGCGCGAGAAAGCGAAATAACGCGGTCGTTGCCGTAAGGACCGCGATCATTAATGCGCACCACGATCATTCGCCCGTTAGCCAGGTTAGTGATTCTGGCGTAGCTGGGGATCGGAAGCGTTGGATGGGCCGCCGTCAACTGTGTCGGATCGAATGCTTCGCCAGAGGCCGTCAGGTTACTGCCGGGTTCGGCATCATAGATTGCCGCCAGTCCCGCCTGGCTAAATCGAGACGGATCCTGCACGATTTTGTAGCTTTTACCGTCGCGCTGGTAATCCTGATTTGCCGTCGCGTTCAGTGGTTCGAAACGCGGGTCCGCCCCGCTAATTTCAACTATGGGGCCGTTACATACCGCAGGCTGCGGTACACTTACCGTCTGTTGCTGACCATCATCGCTTGTACATGCCGCGAGCATTCCTGCCGCGATGCAGATCCCGAGCCACTGCTTACGCATTGCGCACCTCTTACACGCTTTTCGACAACATTTTCCTGTGGGTGTGGATTGACATTACAATCCCGAACCCAGCCATCAGCACAATTAGCGCCGATCCTCCATAACTGACCAGTGGGAGCGGAACCCCTACAACCGGCAGAATACCGCTTACCATACCAATATTTACGAAGACATAAACGAATAATATCAGCATTAAGCCGCCAGCCATGACGCGACCAAAGGTGGTTTGCGCTCTGGCGGCTATCCACAGCCCGCGCATGATCAGCAGAATGTAAAGAGCGAGCAGAATCAAAATACCCACTAATCCCAGCTCTTCCGCCAGTACCGCGAAGATAAAGTCGGTATGGCGTTCGGGGAGAAATTCAAGCTGTGACTGAGTACCGTGCAGCCAGCCTTTGCCGCGTAATCCGCCGGAGCCAATAGCAATTTTAGACTGAATAATATGATAGCCCGCGCCGAGTGGGTCTGATTCCGGGTCCAGGAGCATCATTACGCGCTGGCGCTGGTAATCATGCATCAGGAAGAACCACAGAATCGGAATGAACGCCGCTACCAGCACTACTGCGACGCCAATCAGACGCCAGCTAAGGCCAGAGAGGAACAGTACAAACAGACCGGAAAGCGCAACGAGGATTGATGTTCCCAGGTCAGGCTGTGCAGCCACCAGCAGCGTGGGCATAAATATCAGCACCAGCGCGATGCCAGTGTTCTTCAACGATGGCGGGCAAACGTCGCGGTTGATAAAGCGCGCAACCATCAGTGGTACGGCTATTTTGGCAATTTCCGACGGCTGAAAACGAACAATACCGAGGTCCAGCCAGCGTTGAGCACCTTTAGAGATGGCACCGAAAGCATCTACCGCCACCAGCAAAATAATACAGATGATATAGAGATAGGGGGCCCAGCCTTCATAAACGCGTGGAGGAATTTGCGCCATCACCACCATGATGACCAGACCCATCGCGATTTGGCCGATTTTACGCTCCATCATGCCAATATCCTGACCGCTGGCGCTCCAGATAACCAGGGCGCTGTAAACCAGCAATGCCAGTAAAATCAGCAGCATTGTGGGATCGAGATGGACTTTATCCCAGAATGTTTTTTTATTCGGATTATCCGTCATGATTAATGGTCCTCCGCTGCGGCAACCGCTGGATTTTCCGCAGGCAGATCGGTGTTGTTATCACCCAGCATAATGTGGTCGAGGATCTGGCGCATCAGCGTACCAACCGCCGGACCCGCGCCACCGTTCTCCAGAATCATGGCGACAGCCACTTGCGGATTGTTGTATGGCGCAAAGGCGGTCATCAGTTTGTGGTCACGTAAACGCTCGGCAATTTTGTGCGCATTATAGGTTTCGTTCGCTTTCAGACCGAAGACCTGAGCGGTACCAGATTTCGCCGCAATTTTGTACGGTGCGCTGGCAAAGTATTTATGCGCCGTACCGTTAGGGCGGTTAGCAACACCGTACATACCGTCTTTCGCCAGCTCCCAGTAACCGGAATGAATATCGCCGACGGGCGGTTCATGCGGTTGTACCCATGGCACCTGTTTGCCGTCTTCGGCGGTGCTCATCAGCAAATGCGGAACCTTCACGATACCGTCATTAATCAGGATCATCAGTGCCTTACTCATCTGGATTGGGGTCGCTGTCCAGTAACCCTGACCGATACCAACCGGAATGGTGTCACCCTGATACCACGGTTTTTTAAAGCGTTTCTGTTTCCATTCGCGGGTAGGCATGTTGCCGGAACGTTCTTCCGCCAGGTCGATACCAGTGTAATGACCATAACCGAATTTACCCATCCATTCGGAGAGGCGATCGATTCCCATATCGTAGGCCACCTGATAGAAGAAGGTATCCGCAGATTCTTCCAGCGATCTTGTGACATTCAGACGCCCGTGGCCCCATTTTTTCCAGTCACGATAACGTTTTTCCGAACCTGGCAGTTGCCACCAGCCTGGGTCAAACAGCGTCGTATTGCGCGTGATCACTCCGGCGCTCAATGCCGAAACCGCCACATAGGGTTTAACTGTAGACGCGGGAGGATAAACCCCCTGTGTGGCGCGGTTCACCAGCGGTGTATTCGGGTCGTTCAGCAAGGCGGAATAATCTTTGCTGGAGATACCGTCAACAAACAGGTTTGGGTCATAACTAGGCGTGGAAACCAGCGCCAGCACCCCACCTGTACGCGGATCGGTGACTACCACCGCTGCGCGGCTACCCGCCAGCAGCGTTTCAATATATTGCTGGAGTTTGAGATCCAGCGTCAGGTAAATATCGTGTCCGGCTTGCGGTGGTACTTCTTTTAACTGGCGGATAACACGCCCACGGTTGTTAACTTCAACCTCTTCATAACCAGTCTGACCGTGCAGCACGTCTTCATAGTAACGCTCAATGCCCAGCTTACCGATATCATGCGTTGCCGCATAGTTGGCCAGTTTGCCGTCATTATTCAGGCGTTCGACGTCTTTATCGTTGATTTTCGACACATAGCCGATGACGTGGGTCAACGCCGAACCGTAAGGATAGTAACGACGTTTATAGCCTTTAACTTCAACACCCGGAAAACGGTACTGATTGACGGCAAAGCGAGCTACTTGTACTTCGGTCAGGTTAGTTTTCACCGGAATAGAGGTGAAACGGTGTGAACGTGCGCGCTCTTTTCGGAATGCAGCAATATCATCATCGGTCAGATCTACCACGCTGCGCAAAGCGTCCAGCGTTTGCTGCACGTTATCGACTTTCTCCGGCATCATTTCTATCTGGTAGATAGTGCGGTTGAGGGCCAGAGGGATACCGTTACGGTCGTAGATAATGCCGCGGCTGGGCGCGATAGGCACGAGCTTAATGCGGTTTTCATTAGAGCGGGTCTGGTAGTCGGTAAAGCGAACAATTTGCAGATTATACAGGTTGGCGATAAGCACGCCGGTCAGCAGCAAAATCCCCAAAAAGGCGACCAGCGCCCGGCGCACAAACAGCGCGGACTCTGCCGTATAGTCGCGAAAAGAGTTCTGTAGTTTCATCCGCTGCGTTTTCTACTCAAAGCTCCCTTATCACTCACGGTGATAAGGATGGTTGGTGGTGATGCTCCACGCCCGGTACAGACTCTCTGCGACCAGCACGCGAACCAGCGGATGGGGGAGGGTAAGCGCCGACAGCGACCAGCTCTGCTCCGCCGCCGCTTTACAGGCAGGCGACAACCCTTCAGGCCCGCCAATCAGTAGACTGACGTCGCGACCATCCAGCTTCCAGCGTTCCAGCTCAGCGGCTAACTGCGGCGTATCCCAGGGCTTGCCTGGAATATCGAGGGTGACAATGCGGTTTTTGCCTGCGGCCGCCAACATCTGCTCACCCTCTTTGTCGAGTATGCGCTTGATGTCCGCATTCTTGCCGCGTTTTCCGGCCGGAATTTCAATCAGCTCGAAGGGCATATCTTTCGGAAAACGACGCAGGTACTCGGTAAAACCGGTTTGTACCCAGTCCGGCATTTTCGTTCCCACGGCGACAAGTTGCAGCTTCACGCATTAACTCCAGAGTTTTTCCAGTTCATACAGGCGACGGCTCTCTTCCTGCATGACATGGACAATCACATCGCCCAAATCCACGACAATCCAGTCGGCGCTGTTTTCACCTTCTACGCCGAGCGGTAACAGGCCCGCTGCGCGAGACTCCTGCACAACGTGGTCAGCAATGGACATAACATGACGGCTGGACGTACCCGTACAGATGATCATGCAGTCGGTGATGCTGGATTTGCCCTGAACGTCTAAGGCGATGATGTCCTGACCTTTGAGGTCATCAATTTTGTCGATAACAAAATCCTGGAGTGCTTTACCCTGCAAGTTTTCCCCCTGGGTGAATCAAATAGATAAAAATGGTCTGTCAGTATACCTGAACCAGAGGCGATTTCGGGACAATTGTCGCCGAATCGGCTTTCGAAAGTGGGCTATCATCCCACCCCGAGCCGCAGATTGCATCGCCATTTTTGTAAAACAATTTCTACAAAGTCGTGTCTGGCGAAAAAAGTCTGGCTGCGGAGAATATCAGCCTGCCCGGGGCTGTCAATGGTCGTTGCGGCTTACCCGTAAAAAAACAGAAAAGTCATGCATTTTCGACCCCGATGGCACGGCTATTGAGGACGCGTAACGTCGCGAATTTTTGGTTGATATCAATGGCGCTCCAACATCCCTGGTCAACGCGAAAATGCCACATAGCTTCGGCAGGCATGCCAATTAAACGGGCGATTAACAGACTCAGTACACCCTGATGGCTGACGACTAAAATATTCTGATAGTGCTGAAATTCACTAAGCCTTGCGATAAACCGTTCCACACGTTGTGAAAATGCCTGAAATCCTTCACCGTTCGTGGGGATAGCATGCTGCCAGTCATTGCACCACGCGCTATAGTTTTCGGCATCTTCTTGCATGAGGTCGCGATGATGCCGCATCTCCCAGTCGCCAAAAAACATTTCGTTGAGTTCAGAGATGATTTGCACGGGGAGCTGGCGGTTACTGAGAACCAGTCGCGCGGTATGCTGTGCCCGTTCCAGTTCACTGCATAAAACCAGGTCAAAGGAAACACCATGTAGCAGCGTATGCAGATTTTGCGCTTGCTCAATACCGCGCGCAGTCAGGGGTGTGGGAGCATGACCGCTGTACAGACCATCGATATTCGCTTGCGTTTCGCCATGACGAATTAACCACAGTCGCATCATGCCCTCCGTAACGACAGGTATCAGCGATACAAGCCTTGTTGGTTAATGTAAGTCAGTACCGGTTCCGGCAATAAATCCTCACACGATTCACCGTTTTGCAAACGTTCGCGGATGATGGTCGCCGAGATGTTAAACCACGGCGTTTCAGCCAGATAAATTTTACCGGCAGGCTGAAGGTGAAGATCTTCCGGGTTATGTGTCAAATGATCTTCCAGCCATTGCTGGTATTGCGGTTGCGCCATTTCAAGTGGGTAACCTGGACGCCGACAGACGATCAAATGTGCATTGTCGAGTATCGTTTCGTATTCGTACCAGGTCGGAAAGGTCAGCAGTGAATCCTGACCTATAATAAACGCCAGCGGCACGTCCGGCCCTTGTTCCTGCCGCCACTCTTTCAGTGTTTGCGCAGTGTAAGAGGGGGCATTGCGCTTTAGCTCGCGTACATCAAGAGTAAATAATGGCTTGTCGGCAATCGCCAGTTCAAGCATGTGTTTACGCTGCACGCTGTTCGCTTCCGGCTGGGGACGATGCGGAGGAACATTATTAGGGATGATTGTGACCCGCGTCAGACCAATCAAATTCGCCAGCGTTTCCACGGGTTTAAGATGACCATAGTGCACCGGATCAAAGGTGCCGCCAAACAGAGCCTGTAAAGATTTCATATCAACCGTCGATAAATACGTCCGCCAGGGGTTTATGGCACAACAGAAGAGATAACCCTTCCAGCTCTGCCCACACTGACTGACCGTAATCTTGTTTGAGGGTGAGTTCCGTTCGTGTCAGGAGTTGCACGGCCTGACGTAACTGCGGCTGGCTTAAGCGATTTAACGCCTCGCCCATCATGCCCCGGCGGTTCTGCCATACCCGATGCTTATCAAACAACGCACGCAGTGGCGTATGGGCAGACTGGCGTTTCAGGTTAACCAGTAACAACAGTTCACGTTGTAATGTGCGCAACAAAATAACCGGTTCGCTGCCTTCCAGACGCAGTTGCTGAAGAATATGCAACGCGCGCTTACTTTTTCCCATCAACAAAGCATCAACCCAATGAAAAGGGGTGAAATGCGCGGCATCATTCACCGCCTGTTCAACGCGAGGTAATGTCAGTTTGCCGTCTGGCCAGAGTAGCGATAAACGCTCCAGTGCCTGAGCCAGCGCCAGCAGGTTACCTTCATAACAGTAGCAGAGCACCTGATTCGCCGCGTCATCCAGTTCTAAGTTGAGCTGTTTTGCGCGCGCAGCAACCCAGCGGGGAAGCTGAGCCTGCTCCGGTGTCTGACAGGTCACCTGCACGCTGCGATTCGCAAGAGCAGTAAACCAGGCGGCATTTTCTTGCGCTTTGCTTAATTTATTACCGCGGACGATCAACAGCAGGTCGTCATGCAGAAGTCCGGTGAGTGTGAGAAGTTGTTCATTGATCGCCGCATTCGGTCCGTTTTCTGGTAACAACAGCAATAGCGTTTGTCGACTGGCAAACAGACTCATGGCCTGGCATAACGAAAAGATCGCATTCCAGTCAGTGTTGGGATCAATGGAAAAAGTGTGGTGTTCTTCGAATCCTTGTACCGCAGCTACCTGACGAATAGCGTCCTGGCTTTCCTGCAATAACAGAGGATCGTTACCAAGTAAAAGATACGCCGCGCGCAGCCCTTCATTGAGCTGCGCGCGGAGTTGTTCCGGGTACAACCGAATCATCAGTTACCCAGCGTGGTTGAGACGCGTGCAGGCGTTGCCGGAGTATCCGTTGTGGTCGACGTCTGTTCTTCGTCGGAACGAATATCCGCAGCACGGATGCTTGGCAGCTTACGAATCAGCTGTTCGGCAGCACGGTCGTACATCTCTTTTACGATCATGTCTTGTTCGTTATCTTTCGCTAACGCCATTTGCGGGTTATCGAAGAACGAACGGAAGACTTTGGCGCTAATCGGGTAGATGTCACGGCCGGGGATCAACACGGTCGCATTGACCGTCATGATCATCTGATACTCTGCTGTTTGACCGTTACGGAATACCGATGCGGTATCTTTCGCGATGCTCACTTTACCCAAACGCAGGGATGGAACGTCCTTACGCGTGGTTTCTTTATCAAGCAACTCGACACCATTCAGACGTAACTGGTTACGCACCGCACGGCTTAATGGCCCGTTCGGATCGCCTGAGTCCAGGATCATGACCTTCATAGTGGAAGGAACCTGCGTGGTATCACGCAGATGCCAGCCACACCCGGCGGTGATTAACACCGCCAGAGATAACAACAATGTTGCCAGATATCGCACGCTTCCTCCCGCGCTTAGCCAACGACCAGATTGAGGAGTTTACCGGGTACGTAAATCACTTTACGCACGGTAACGCCATCAAGATATTTTGCTACCAGATGTTCCTGGCCAGCACGTTCGCGAACCTGTTCTTCCGTTGCGTCCACCGGAACGGTGATTTTTGCACGGACTTTACCGTTAACCTGCACCACGACCAGCGTGGAGTCTTCCACCATCGCTTTTTCGTCAGCAACCGGCCACGGCGCGTTGTCGATATCGCCTTCGCCTTTCAGTTCCTGCCACAGCGTGAAGCAGATGTGCGGGGTGAACGGGTTAAGCATACGGACAACGGCCAGCAGTGCTTCCTGCATCAGGGCGCGGTCCTGCTCGCTATCGGTCGGTGCTTTCGCCAGTTTGTTCATCAGCTCCATAATCGCTGCAATTGCGGTGTTGAAGGTCTGACGACGGCCGATATCATCGGTCACTTTAGCGATCGTTTTATGCACATCGCGACGCAGCGCTTTCTGATCTTCAGTCAGCGCATCAACGTTCAGTGCCGCAACATCACCTTTCGCTGTGTGCTCGTAAACCAGTTTCCAGACACGTTTCAGGAAGCGGTTAGCCCCTTCCACGCCGGATTCCTGCCATTCGAGAGTCATATCAGCCGGAGAAGCAAACATCATAAACAGACGAACGGTGTCCGCGCCGTAACGTTCAACCATCACCTGCGGGTCGATACCGTTGTTCTTCGACTTGGACATTTTGCTCATGCCGGTATAAACCAGTTCATGGCCTGCCGCATCTTTCGCTTTCACGATACGGCCTTTCTCGTCACGTTCAACGATAGCATCAACCGGGGAAACCCAGTTACGTTCGCCGTTTTCGCCAACATAGTAGAAGGCATCTGCCAGCACCATACCCTGACACAGCAACTGTTTCGCTGGTTCGTCAGAGTTCACCATGCCCGCATCACGCATCAGTTTGTGGAAGAAGCGGAAGTAGAGCAGGTGCATAATGGCGTGTTCGATACCACCAATGTAGATATCCACCGGCAGCCAGTAGTTAGCCGCTTTGGAATCCAGCATACCTTCTTTGTACTCCGGGCAAGTGTAGCGCGCATAGTACCAGGAGGACTCCATAAAGGTGTCGAAAGTGTCGGTTTCACGCAGCGCTGGCATACCGTTAACGGTAGTTTTTGCCCACTCCGGATCTGCTTTAATCGGGCTGGTAATGCCGTCCATCACCACATCTTCCGGCAGGATCACCGGCAGCTGGTCGTCCGGGGTCGGCATTACGGTACCGTCTTCCAGCGTCACCATCGGAATCGGCGCGCCCCAGTAACGTTGACGGGAAACACCCCAGTCGCGCAGGCGGTAGTTCACTTTACGCTCGCCAACGCCCATCGCAGTCAGTTTATCGGCGATAGCGTTGAAGGCCGCTTCATGGTCAAGACCGTTGAACTCGCCAGAGTTGAACAGAACGCCTTTTTCAGTCAGGGCTTGCTGAGAAAGATCTGGCTCAGAGCCGTCAGCTGCCAGGATAACCGGTTTGATGTTCAGGCCGTATTTAGAGGCAAACTCGTAGTCGCGCTGGTCGTGACCCGGAACCGCCATAACTGCGCCCGTGCCGTACTCCATCAATACGAAGTTTGCTGCCCAAACGGGAATTTCTTCGCCCGTTAATGGGTGAACCGCTTTAAAGCCAGTATCGACGCCTTTTTTCTCCATCGTTGCCATTTCAGCTTCGGCAACTTTGGTGTTACGGCATTCGTCAATAAAGGCCGCCAGTTCAGGATTATTTTCCGCCGCTTTCTGCGCCAGCGGATGACCCGCCGCTACCGCCAGGTAGGTACAACCCATAAAGGTGTCCGGGCGGGTAGTGTAAACGGTTAGCGTGTTGTCATAGTCGTTAACGTTGAAGGTGATTTCCACGCCTTCGGAACGACCGATCCAGTTACGCTGCATTGTTTTAACGGTGTCTGGCCAGTGATCCAGTTTATCCAGATCGTTGAGCAGCTCGTCAGCGTAAGCAGTGATTTTGATAAACCACTGCGGGATCTCTTTACGCTCAACTTTGGTATCGCAGCGCCAGCAGCAGCCGTCGATAACTTGTTCGTTCGCCAGTACGGTCTGGTCGTTCGGGCACCAGTTGACCGCAGAAGTCTTCTTATATACCAGGCCTTTTTTATACAGCTCGGTGAAGAATTTCTGTTCCCAACGGTAGTATTCCGGCGTACAGGTTGCCAGCTCGCGGCTCCAGTCATAACCAAAGCCCAGCATTTTGAGCTGGTTTTTCATGTACGCGATGTTGTCGTACGTCCACGGTGCTGGCGCGGTGTTGTTTTTCACCGCCGCGCCTTCCGCAGGCAGACCAAACGCGTCCCAGCCGATCGGCTGCAGGACGTTTTTGCCCAGCATACGCTGGTAGCGGGCGATCACGTCACCGATGGTGTAGTTACGTACGTGGCCCATGTGTAGTCGACCAGAAGGATAGGGAAGCATAGACAGGCAGTAATACTTCTCTTTGCTCTCGTCTTCGGTTACTTCAAATGTGCGCTTCTCATCCCAATGAAGCTGTACTTTGGATTCTATCTCTTCCGGGCGGTATTGCTCTTGCATGGCAGCCAGTGGTCCTGTTTTCAATACGGCTACAAATGTAGCGTTGAGGTGGTTTTTCAGATCCGCATAGCATAGCCCAAACGTCCGCGTCAAAACAGCCTTTCGCGCACTCGACGTTGAAATGATGCCCGGATTATTCATACATTAATTTACAGAGTTTGTGGGCGTATTAGCAAAGCAAGGAACAAAGAACGTCTATTATTATAGTCAGTTAACGACCCGGGAGATGAAACGATGAACAAGGTTGCTCAATATTACCGTGAACTGGTCGCGTCACTGAGCGAACGCCTGCGCAATGGCGAACGTGATATCGACGCACTGGTGGAACAGGTGCGCGAGCGCGTAATAAAAACAGGGGAGTTAACGCGAACCGAGGTCGATGAGCTGACGCGAGCTGTCAGACGTGACCTGGAAGAGTTCGCCATGAGCTATGAAGAGAGCCTGAAAGAAGAATCTGACAGCGTCTTTATGCGGGTGATTAAAGAAAGCTTATGGCAGGAGCTGGCAGACATCACCGATAAAACGCAGCTTGAATGGCGCGAAGTTTTCCAGGACCTCAATCATCACGGGGTTTATCACAGCGGAGAAGTGGTAGGGCTGGGAAATCTGGTCTGCGAGAAATGTCACTTCCATCTCCCAATCTACACACCGGAAGTGCTGACGCTATGCCCGAAATGTGGTCATGACCAGTTCCAGAGACGCCCGTTCGAGCCGTAATGAAATGAGTGGTGCCGGATGGCGTGATGTCATCCGGCGAGTGATTAAGCGTAAAATTTCAGACGATCAGCCAGTAAATCAACAAAGCCCTGACGATCAACATCGACCATTACAGTGGCATTCGGTTTATTGCCGGTCAGATAATAATAATCAACAACCGTCATACCTTGGGTATATTTCCCTTGTGTTTCCACGCCAACCCAGCGCTCAACAGTGGTAAACAACTCCGGTTTTAACAGCCAGGCGATGGTACATGGGTCATGCAGCGGTGCGCCGACAAAGCCCCATTTTTCGTCTTTATGATATTCGAGGAAGAAATCCAGCAGTTCGGCAACAATGGTTGAAACAGGGTTGCCAATCGCGCGGAAACGCTCGGTGTCTTCAACGTGGATTTGCGCTTTATGAGTAACATCCAGACCGGCCATCACCACCGGAATTCCTGACTGGAAGACAATTTCTGCCGCTTCCGGGTCAACGTAAATATTAAATTCAGCCGCAGGCGTCCAGTTACCAAGCCCCATTGCGCCGCCCATAATCACGATACGAGCAATTTTACTATGCAGTTCCGGATGGCTATTGAGCAGCAAGGCAACGTTAGTTTGCGGCCCGGTAGAAACAATCGTGACAGGTTCCGCACTTTCGCGCAGCGTTTTCGCCATCAACTCCACCGCCGTACAGTTTTGCGGTGCGAACGTCGGTTCCGGTAATGTCGGGCCGTCGAGACCGCTTTCGCCGTGCACATTGTCCGCGATAATCAACTCACGCATTAACGGTTTTACCGCGCCGCCGGCTACCGGAATATCGGTGCGATTAAGCAAGGTCAGCACACGCAGAACATTGCGTAAGGTTTTTTCTGGAGTCTGGTTTCCGGCGGAAGACGTAATTGCTTTGACATCAAGCTCTAGTGAGGCGAGGGCGAGAACTATTGCGATAGCGTCATCATGACCTGGGTCGCAATCTAACAGAATTGGCAGTGCCATTGTTGCTCCTTGTTGTGTGCTTCTTTGCGACAAGGGTACCGCCAGGATGTAACAGATACGAGGAGCGAAACGATAAAGCGTGAGATGGCGCGCACTTGGGTATGCGCGCCAGAGTGATTAATGCAGGATTTTCGCGAGGAAGTCTTTTGCGCGGTCCGATTTCGGATCATCGAAGAAAGCGTCTTTCGGCGAGTCTTCGACAATTTTACCCTCGTCCATAAAGATCACCCGATTCGCCACTTTACGGGCAAAGCCCATTTCGTGGGTCACCACCATCATGGTCATTCCTTCGTTCGCCAGTTCCACCATCACGTCCAGCACTTCGTTGATCATCTCCGGATCCAGCGCCGATGTCGGTTCGTCGAACAGCATCGCGATAGGATCCATGCACAATGCGCGAGCGATCGCCACACGCTGCTGCTGACCGCCGGAAAGCTGCGCCGGAAACTTATTGGCATGAGCGGAAAGCCCGACGCGCTCCAGCAATTTCAATGCTTTTTCACGAGCGGGTGCTTTATCGCGTTTAAGCACTTTCACCTGCGCCAGGGTCAGGTTTTCAATAATCGACAAATGGGGGAACAACTCGAAATGCTGGAACACCATCCCGACGCGGGAACGCAGCTTTGCCAGATCGGTTTTCTTATCGTTAACCACGATGCCATCGACGGTGATTTCACCTTGCTGCACCGGTTCGAGGCCGTTGACGGTTTTAATCAGCGTTGATTTGCCGGAACCAGACGGGCCGCAAACCACCACCACTTCGCCTTTTTTCACTTCGGTTGAGCAGTCGGTCAGCACCTGAAAGTGACCATACCATTTTGAAACATTTTTCAGGGTAATCATTATGCTGTCCTTCTTTTCAAGTAGCTGACCAACAACGATGCGCTAAGGCTAATAACGAAATAAATAAATCCGGCAAACAGGATCATCTCGACCTGCGTACCATCACGCTCACCAATGGTTGAAGCGGTACGGAAGAAATCGGCCAGAGATAACACATACACCAGTGAGGTATCCTGGAACAGTACGATGCCCTGAGTGAGCAGCAGCGGCACCATCGCGCGGAAAGCCTGCGGCAGAATAATCAGTTTCATCGACTGCCAGTGAGTCATCCCCAACGCCAGCGCGGCGCTCGACTGACCACGGGAAATACTTTGAATACCGGCACGGATAATCTCTGAATAGTAGGCCGCTTCAAACATCGAAAACGCCACCATTGCCGAAATTAAACGGATATCATTTTTTGGCGATAATCCCAGCACGTTTTGCAGAAAACCCGGCACAATCAGGTAAAACCACAGCAAAACCATGACTAAAGGAATCGAGCGGAATACGTTAACGTAGGCTTTGGCAAACCACGCAACAGGCGCAAAGCTGGACAAGCGCATCACCGCCAGCATGGTGCCCCACAAAATACCAATCACCACTGCCGTGACGGTGATTTTCAGGGTGATCACCAGTCCATCCAGCAGATAGGGCAGGGAAGGGACAATAGAACTCCAGTCAAACTCGTACATTATTTGCCCCCCATGTTGCCGGGCAGGCGAACTTTACGTTCAACCAGCGTCATCACCAGCATGATAAAAGCGTTAATCAACACATACGCAAGCGTAATGGCGGTAAACGACTCCCAGGCGTGGGCTGAGTAATCAAGCAATTTACCGGCCTGCGCTGCCATATCCACCAGACCGATAGTCGAGGCGATGGCGGAGTTTTTCACCAGGTTCATCATCTCGGAAGTCATCGGCGGGACGATAACGCGATAAGCATTAGGCAACAGTACATAGCGGTAAGCCTGCGGTAGCGTCAGACCCATTGCCAGCGCGGCGTTCTTTTGCCCACGCGGCAACGACTGAATCGCGGCGCGTACCTGTTCGCAAACACGGGCGGCGGTAAACAGCCCCAGGCAGAGCATGGATGAAAGGAAAAACTGAATATTGGGATCCAGCTCGGCCTTAAACCACATGCCGATTTTCTCCGGCAACAGCTCCGGGATCACCAGATACCAGGTAAAGAATTGCACAATCAACGGCACGTTGCGGAACAGTTCGACATACAACGTACCCAGACCGGAGAGAAAACGGTTTGGAACGGTACGTAAAATGCCGAAAAATGAACCGACGAGGAAAGCGATAATCCAGGCGCAGATCGACAAAGCGATCGTCACCTGAAAGCCACTCCAGATCCAACCAAGATAGGTGGTGTTGCCGAACGGGGCTTGTTGTAAAAAAATACCCCAGTTCCAGTCTATAGACATAAATCTACTCCAGAAAAAAGAGGGTAGCAGCGTTAACTGCTACCCTCGAAGATTGTTACCCAGCGTATTGCGGTTTTCAGGCCCGATGGGGAACGACCATCAGGCGTATAGTCTGTCCGTGCTACGTAACAATCGAGAGGGCTGGAATTTCCGCCCCTGGTTCTTGTAATTAGTTCAGTGCCTTATCATTCGGTTCTTTGAACAGTGCTTTCATTTCGTCTGACAGCTCGAAATTCATGTTCAGGTTTTTCGGCGGAATGGGATTTTTGAACCACTTATCAAACCATTTTTCCGCTTCACCGGAGGTCTGCACCTGCGCGATGGTGTCATCCATCAGCTTTTTGAACTGCGGATCATCTTTACGCAACATACAACCGTAGGCTTCCTGAGACTGCGGCTTGCCGACGATTTCCCAGTTGTCCGGTTTCTTCGCTTTCGCACGTTCACCTGCCAGCAGAGCGTCATCCATCATAAAGGCAACAGCACGACCGCTTTCCAGGGTGCGGAAAGAGTCACCGTGATCTTTGGCGCTGATGATGCGCATATTCATTTTTTGCTCTTCATTCAATTTGTTGAGCAAAACTTCAGAGGTAGTGCCGGAAGTGACGACTACGGCTTTGCCTTTCAGGTCGGCAAAATCTTTGATATCGCCGCCCTTTTTGGTCAGCAGGCGCGTACCGACCACGAAAATAGTGTCAGAGAAAGCCGCCTGTTTCTGGCGTTCGACGTTATTGGTGGTAGAACCACATTCAAAATCGAAAGTGCCGTTTTGCAGCAGAGGAATACGGTTTTGTGAGGTGATCGGAATCAGTTTCACCTGCAAGTCCGGTTTGTTGAGTTTCTTTTTCACTGCTTCAACAATGGCGTTGGAGTAATCCTGCGAGTAACCCACCACTTTTTGCTGATTGTCGTAATAAGAGAAAGGTACTGAAGATTCACGGTGACCGACGACAATCACACCGTTTTTGGCGATTTTGTCCAGCGTACTGCCCGCTGCCGGGGCGGCGTCATCTGCCTGTGCCAGTCCTGCGGAAAGCGCCAGGGCCAGGATTGCTGTGGCAGGTTTACGTAATTGCATATCCAACTCCTTTATCTTCTGCGTTAAGAACGCATGGATACCCGTTGTGAGTGTTTGTGTTGTTATCATCTGCAACTTTATTGTGCAGTGTTGTGCTTGTTAGGTAACATTTAGTTTGGCTAAATGTAAAGATATTGCTGTTTTATTGTTTGTTTTTGCGAGATGCGCCGCACCATTCCGAAGCAAAATTCTTAAATCGCACCTTTTTGGTGCTACCGCTGATTTGTGGTGGTGCAACCCGGTTGCGTCGCGGCTGATTTCATTGCTTACACAGTAAATAAAGCAACTTACATGCCAAAAAATAGTTAGGGGGGAATTAATTACGATTGTAATTTCAGGCTGAAAAAGTCATATTTCGGACAGGGTTAACTTTTCGGTATGGGACGTTTGCCGGGATGGTAACTGCACACGAGAAAAATGCTTTTTACCTGTCTTTTCAAGGAAGAATTACCTCATGTCTGCATCTTCGGTTAAGCCGTTAAATGTTCAATTACCCGCAATAACTCTTATCCTTTTTGCGCTTTGTGTTGGGATATTTTGTTATCTCGCACAATGGATGAGTTATGAAGAAGTCGATCAATCCGCACTCATCCATCTTGGTGCTAACGTTGCTTCTCTCACGTTGTCGGGTGAATCCTGGCGCTTATTGAGCAGTGTCTTTCTGCACAGTAGTTTTCCCCATTTGCTGATCAATATGTTTGCACTCCTGGTGGTGGGGGCAGTGGCGGAACGGATACTGGGGAAATGGCGACTCCTGATTGTCTGGCTATTCTCTGGCGTCTTTGGTGGGCTAATCAGTGCCTGTTATGCGTTACGCGAAAGTGAGCAGATAGTCATCAGCGTTGGGGCATCCGGGGCGATTATGGGAATAGCTGGCGCTGCGATAGCAACACAGCTTGCTTCAGGTGCGGGCACACACCATAAAAACCAGCGGCGAGTATTTCCTCTGTTGGGTATGGTGGCGCTGACACTGTTGTACGGTGCCCGGCAAACAGGAATAGATAACGCTTGCCACATTGGCGGCCTGATTGCGGGTGGCGCGTTGGGTTGGCTGAGCGCGCGTTTAGTTGGGCAGAACCGATTCGTTACGGAAGGCGGGATTATTGTTGCGGTCACTCTTCTTCCGACCGGGGCTATCTGGCTTGTGCAGCAGCAGATTGATGAATCAGTTTTACAGGTCAGGCAAAGCCTGCGTGAAGAGTTTTATCCGCAGGAGATTGAACAAGAGCGACGACAAAAAAAGCAGCAGTTAGTGGAGGAGCGCAACGCCCTCAGGGAAACATTATCCGCTCCGGTAAGTCGTGAGCAGGCCAGTGGTGATTTACTCGCTGAGATTGCCGATATCCATGATATGGCGATCAGTCGGGATGGTAATACGTTGTATGCCGCAATTGAAAACACCAACAGCATTGTTGTTTTCGACCTCGGACAAAAGAAAATCCTGCATACCTTTACAGCGCCTATAGCGAAAGAAAAGTCACTCAAACATTGTGGTGGCTGTAAAGATCAGGGTGTCAGAGCGCTGGCGTTAAGCCCGGATGAAACGTTACTTTATGCGACGTCATTTGAAGCGAATGCGTTATCGGTCATTAACGTGGCGACGGGGGAGATTATTCAGTCGATTACCACCGGCGCACATCCTGACAGCCTTATCCTCTCGCGCGATGGCACAAAAGCCTGGGTGATTAATCGCACCAGTAATAGTGTGTCAGCCATTGATCTGGTGACTTATCAGCATGTGGCGGATATCCCGATGGAGAAATACGACGGGACGGGGACGAGCGGTAAACCAGGTGCCTGGGTTATGGCACTTTCCCCGGATGAAAAAACATTGTTGATACCCGGTATGGTCAGAGGTGACATTGTACGGATCAATACCATCACGCATCAGAAAGAAAGCTATCCGGCTAGTGATGCGCGTGGAACGATATCGGCGATGCGTTTTCGACCTGAAAACGGGGATGTAATTTTTGCCGATAGCCAGGGGATTTCACGTATAAGAGCTGAGGATCAACAAGCCAGCATTATGACGCAATGGTGTAGCAGGAGCGTTTATTCCGTTGAGGGTATTAGCCCGGACGGTCAGTATTTAGCGTTGGTGTCATATGGCCTGCAAGGTTATGTCATCCTGCTCAATATTAATGCCGGGCAGATTGTTGGCGTTTATCCTGCCAGCTACGTTAATCATCTTCGTTTTTCAGCGGATAGTAGAAAGATATTTGTTATGGCGAAGAACGGGTTAATCCAAATGGACAGGACGCGCTCGCTTGATCCGCAGGCAATTATTCGGCATCCCCAATATGGCGATGTGGCTTGTATCCCTGAACCGTAAGAAAAAAGGGGCATGATAATCACGCCCCACAGCTCAATGAGGAAGTACGTTTTGTTGATACCGGATGCGGTGTGAACGGTTTATCTGGCCTGCAAAATTGATGCAATTTTGCAGGCCAGCGCATCATTCACATCAACGTTTACGTCGCTGACGCAGACTCATCAACACGGCGGCAAAACCAAACAATGCCGTCAGTACCCACAGCGGCCAGTTGCCGGTACGTGCGTACGGTGTGAGTCCGGTGGTCGGCGTCACGTTAGTGGTTAACACCTCGCGGGTGAATTGCGGGATCATCGCCTGAATCTCACCCTGCGGACCAATCACCGCCGTAATGCCGTTGTTGGTGCTACGCAGCAGTGGGCGAGCCAACTCCAGCGCACGCATTCGCGCCATCTGGAAGTGCTGCCATGGACCAATAGATTTACCAAACCACGCATCGTTGGAGATAGTCAGCAGATAATCGGTATCCGGGCGGAAGTTATCACGCACTTGCTCGCCAAGTATGATCTCGTAGCAAATAGCCGCAGTAAGCTCAATACCGTTTACCGACAGCGGTGGCTGGATATATGGCCCACGGCTGAACGACGACATCGGCAGATCAAAGAACGGCGCTAACGGACGCAGAATCGACTCCAGCGGGACAAACTCGCCAAATGGCACCAGATGGTTTTTGTTATAGCGATCGGCTGATTCGTAGCTGTACGGTGCACCTTTACCCAGCGTGATGATGGTGTTGTAGGTATCGTAGCGGTTCTGCTTATTGAGACGCGCGTCGACAATCCCGGTGACCAGCGAGCTACCTTTATCACGCAACTCACCGTCCAGTGCTTTGAGGAACGGTTGCTGATTAATTTCCAGATCGGTTATCGCCGACTCCGGCCAGATAATCAACGATGATTTGCCCATCAGCGGTGCCGTTGCGTTGTAGTAAATCTTCAGCGTATTAAGAAGCTGGCCTTCGTCCCATTTCAGTGATTGCGGAATATCGCCCTGAACCATCGAAACCTGAATGTTTTTCTCCGGTTGCGGGGTAAACCACTGGATGTAACGCAGCGGGAAGGGAAGGGCAAACAGCACGACGGCCACTACCAGCGGACGCCAGTTGCGTTTGACCAACGCCAGTGCCAGCAGGCCACTAACCATCATCAGCAGGAAGTTAATGGCTTCCACGCCCATTATCGGTGCCAGCCCTTTTAACGGGCCATCAATCTGGCTATAGCCGAATTGTAACCACGGGAAGCCGGTCAGCACCCAACCGCGCAGAAACTCGGTCACTTGCCAGAGAGCAGGGGCGGCAATCGCCACGCGCAGCCAGGTGGTTTTCGGCCACAGACGCGACAGCACGCCAGCAAACAGTCCGGTATACAGCGACAAATACGCCGCCAGCAGCACCACCAGGAAGATGTTAACCGGGCCAGGCATTCCGCCAAAAGTAGCGATGCTGACATAGACCCAGTTAATACCGCTGCCAAAGAGGCCAAATCCCCAGCAAAAGCCAATAGCGGCAGACTGGAGTGGACGGCGGTTAAAGGTCAGCGCCTGAAGCCCCATCAGCGAAATAATCGCCGCAGGCCAGACGTCGTAAGGAGAGAAGGCCAGCGTTCCGCAGGCACCGAATAATAACGCCAGCAGCAGGCGAATGCGCTGGCGTTCAATTAATGAGGCAAAAGCCATGTAGTTATCTATCCAGTTTCGGTTTTATTCATCCAGCTTCGGCTGGGGTGAGTCATCCGGGATTTTGACATGAACCTGAATAATACGCCGACTGTCGGCCATCGCCACTTTGAACTGGTAACCGTCGATGTCGATGGTTTCGCCACGCGCCGGAAGATGCCCAAATGCCTGCATCACCAGACCACCGATAGTGTCGACCTCTTCATCGCTAAAGTGGGTGCCGAACGCCTCGTTGAAGTCTTCAATGGAAGCCAGTGCGCGCACGGTCCAGGTATGACGACTCAGCTGACGGAAGTCGATATCATCTTCTTCGTCATACTCGTCTTCAATCTCACCAACAATCAGTTCCAGGATGTCTTCAATGGTCACCAGACCGGAAACCCCACCGAATTCGTCAATGACGATCGCCATGTGGTAACGCTGAGAGCGAAACTCTTTCAGCATCCGGTCTACGCGCTTACTTTCAGGAACGACAACTGCCTGACGTAACACTTTGTCCATGCTGAAGGCTTCAGCATCGCTGCGCATAAACGGCAGCAAGTCTTTCGCCATCAGAATCCCTTCAATGTGATCTTTGTCTTCGCTAATCACCGGGAAACGTGAGTGGGCGGACTCGATGATGACATCAAGGCATTCGTCCAGCGTCTGGTTGCGTTTCAGGGTAATCATCTGGGAGCGGGGGATCATTATGTCGCGGACGCGTTGGTCTGCGATGTCCATCACCCCTTCGAGCATATCGCGCGTATCTTCGTCGATAAGGTCGTTCTGCCCGGAATCACGGATCAGCGCCAGCAGTTCGTCACGGTTTTTCGGTTCACCGTGGAAAAGTTGGCTGAGTAACAGGGAGAAAAATCCCTTCTTGTTGCTTATCGTGTCACTACTGTGTGAATTGTCGTCGCTCATGGCGTCGTATGGGTTCTCATGTTAGTTAATCAAAACGCCGTCGTTAATCACCAACGGCGGGGACGTCTGCCAGTCAAATGCCTGGCAAATTATTCTTTCTCGGCAATGTACGGATCCTCATAGCCCAGAGCAAGCATAATCTCTGTTTCGAGGGCTTCCATTTCTTCTGCTTCGTCATCTTCGATGTGATCGTAACCTAACAAATGCAGACTGCCGTGCACCACCATATGCGCCCAGTGCGCCTCCAGTGGTTTGCCTTGCTCCTGTGCTTCCTTCTCAACCACCTGACGGCAGATAACCAGATCGCCCAGTAGCGACATTTCCATGCCAGGCGGTACTTCAAACGGGAAGGAGAGCACGTTGGTCGGCTTATCCTTACCACGATAGGTCAGATTCAGACTGTGGCTTTCGGCGGTATCGACCACGCGAATCGTCACTTCCGATTCTTCCTGAAACTGCGGGATCACCGCATTCAGCCATGTCTGAAACTGGCTCTCTTCCGGTAACCCGGAATTATCTTCACATGCCAGTTGTAAATCGAGGATCACCTGACTCATTTTTGTTCCTGTTCTTCGCGCTTGCGTTCTGCTGCCAGCGCCGCTTTACGTTTTTGTTCTGCTTCTTCCCAGGCTTCATAAGCGTTAACGATACGCGCCACCACCGGGTGACGAACCACGTCTTCGCTGTGGAAGAAGTTAAAGCTGATCTCTTCGACGTCAGCCAGCACTTCGATGGCATGACGTAAGCCTGACTTGGTATTACGCGGCAGGTCGATCTGCGTGACGTCGCCGGTGATAACCGCTTTTGAGTTAAAACCGATACGGGTCAGGAACATCTTCATCTGTTCGATGGTAGTGTTCTGGCTCTCATCGAGAATGATAAACGCGTCGTTCAGCGTACGGCCACGCATATAGGCCAGCGGCGCGACTTCAATAACGTTGCGCTCAATCAGTTTCTCGACTTTCTCAAAGCCCAGCATTTCAAACAGCGCGTCGTACAGCGGGCGCAAATACGGGTCTACTTTCTGGCTTAAATCGCCAGGCAGGAAGCCCAGTTTCTCACCGGCTTCTACCGCCGGACGAGTCAGCAGAATACGGCGAATTTCCTGACGCTCTAGGGCATCAACTGCCGCAGCCACTGCCAGGTAGGTTTTACCCGTACCCGCCGGGCCAACGCCGAAGGTGATGTCATGGTCGAGAATATTGGCGATGTACTGCGCCTGGTTTGGCGTGCGCGGCTTGATTACGCCACGTTTGGTTTTGATATTGACCGCTTTGCCGTACTCCGGCACGCTCTCCGCGCTTTGCTCCAGTACCCGCGCTTCTTTAATCGCAAGGTGGATCTGTTCCGGTTCAATATCCTGAATCTGACCGCGCATCGGGGCTGTATCGACATACAGGCTACGCAGAATGTCTGCCGCAGCGGTGACGCAAATCGGACGGCCGGTCAGTTTAAAGTGGTTATCGCGGCGATTGATCTCGATGCCGAGACGGCGTTCGAGCTGTTTGATGTTGTCATCAAACGGGCCGCACAGGCTCAACAGACGCGCATTGTCTGCTGGCTCCAGGGTGATTTCGCGAGTGTCTATGTTCAAACCGTTCCTCTTATCTGTATGTCGCCGGAAGCTGAACATTCACCGGCCTATAAGGAAATTATTCACGCCACAGGAAAAAGGCGCAAGCATTGCGATAAAGATGGGGATAAAGAGAGAAAAAACAAGGCCCACCGGAACGGCGGGCCTGAGAATTACGGCTGATAATAACCCACGCCAAGGTCGTTTTCTTTGCGGGTACGGGCAATGACCGATTCCGGTGTTTCTGCCACGCGCAGACCCATTTCATCTTCAGTTCGCACCACTTTACCGCGCAGAGAGTTCGGGTAGACGTCGGTAATTTCTACATCGACGAATTTACCGATCATATCCGGTGTGCCCTCGAAGTTGACCACGCGGTTATTTTCAGTGCGACCGGAAAGCTCCATGATGCTCTTACGCGATGTACCTTCTACCAGAATACGCTGGGTGGTGCCGAGCATCCGGCGGCTCCATGCCATCGCTTGCTGATTAATACGTTCTTGTAGAATATACAGACGCTGCTTCTTCTCTTCTTCCGGAACATCATCAACCATATCGGCGGCTGGCGTACCCGGACGTGCAGAGAAGATAAAGCTGTAGCTCATGTCGAAATTGACGTCGGCAATCAGCTTCATCGTTTTCTCGAAGTCTTCGGTGGTTTCACCAGGGAAGCCAACGATGAAGTCAGAACTGATCTGAATATCCGGACGCGCTGCACGCAGTTTACGGATGATCGCTTTGTACTCCAGCGCTGTATGGGTACGTCCCATCAGGTTCAGAATGCGATCGGAACCGCTCTGTACCGGCAGATGCAGGAAGCTCACCAGCTCCGGCGTGTCGCGGTACACTTCGATGATATCGTCGGTGAATTCGATCGGATGGCTGGTGGTAAAGCGAATACGATCGATCCCGTCGATCGCCGCAACCAGACGCAGCAGATCGGCAAACGATCCGGTGGTGCCGTCGTAGTTTTCACCACGCCAGGCGTTCACGTTCTGACCGAGCAGGTTGACTTCACGCACGCCCTGAGCCGCAAGCTGGGCGATCTCAAACAGAATATCGTCGGACGGACGGCTTACCTCTTCACCACGGGTGTAAGGCACTACGCAGTAGGTGCAATATTTATTGCAGCCTTCCATGATGGAGACAAACGCGGTCGGCCCTTCGGCGCGCGGTTCCGGCAGACGGTCAAACTTCTCGATTTCCGGGAAGCTGATATCTACAACCGGGCTGCGGTCGCCGCGCACGGAGTTGATCATCTCCGGCAGACGGTGCAGCGTTTGCGGTCCAAAAATAATATCGACATAGTGGGCGCGCTGGCGAATGTGCTCGCCTTCTTGCGATGCCACGCAGCCGCCGACGCCGATAATCAGGTCTGGATTCTTCTCTTTTAACAGTTTCCAGCGACCCAACTGATGGAAGACTTTTTCCTGAGCCTTCTCGCGGATTGAGCAGGTGTTCAGCAGCAGCACATCCGCTTCTTCCGCCACGTCGGTCAGTTGATAGCCGTGGGTGGCATCCAGCAGATCGGCCATCTTCGATGAATCGTACTCGTTCATCTGACAGCCCCAGGTTTTAATATGGAGTTTTTTGGTCATCGACTTGCTCTTGCGAAATAGTAGCCAGGAATGCAGGGCGCATAGTGTAATGCTTTGCTGCCGTTGTGACCAGTATGAGCGTTATCAGCCCTTAGGGGTAAAAATCCTGTAAACTTAAAGCATATTGCTAACAGGATGATTGACCATGACAAATCAACCAACGGAAATTGCCATTGTCGGCAGAGGAATGGTCGGCGGCGCACTGGCGCTGGGGCTGGCACAGCACGGATTTTCGGTAACGGTGATCGAGCACGCAGAACCTGCACCGTTTATCGCTGACAGCCAACCGGACGTGCGGATCTCAGCGATCAGCGCCGCGTCGGTGTCTCTGCTTAAAGGTTTAGGTGTCTGGGACGCGGTACAGGCCATGCGTTGCCATCCTTATCGAAGGCTGGAAACGTGGGAGTGGGAAACGGCGCATGTGGTGTTTGACGCCGCTGAACTTAAGCTACCGCTGCTTGGCTATATGGTGGAAAACACTGTCCTGCAACAGGCGTTGTGGCAGGCGCTGGAAGCGCATCCGAAAGTAACGTTACGTGTGCCAACCTCGCTGATTGCGCTGCATCGCCATGATGATCTTCAGGAGCTGGAACTGAAGGGCGGTGAAACGATCCGCGCGAAGCTGGTGATTGGTGCCGACGGCGCAAATTCGCAGGTGCGGCAGATGGCGGGAATTGGCGTTCATGCCTGGCAGTATGCGCAGTCGTGCATGTTGATTAGCGTACAGTGTGAGAACGATCCCGGCGACAGCACCTGGCAGCAATTTACCCCGGATGGACCTCGTGCGTTTCTGCCGTTGTTTGATAACTGGGCATCGCTGGTGTGGTATGACTCTCCGGCACGCATTCGCCAGTTGCAGAATATGAATATGGCGCAGTTACAGGCGGAAATCGCGAAGCATTTCCCGTCGCGTCTTGGGTATGTAACACCGCTTGCCGCTGGCGCTTTTCCGCTGACGCGCCGCCATGCGTTGCAGTATGTGCAGCCGGGGCTTGCGCTGGTGGGCGATGCCGCGCATACCATCCATCCGCTGGCGGGGCAGGGGGTGAATCTTGGTTATCGTGATGTCGATGCCCTGATTGACGTTCTGGTCAACGCTCGCAGCCGTGGCGAAGCGTGGGCCAGTTATCCGATCCTCAAGCGTTACCAGATGCGGCGCATGGCGGATAACTTCATTATGCAGAGCGGTATGGATCTGTTCTATGCCGGATTCAGCAATAATCTGCCACCACTGCGTTTTGTGCGTAATCTTGGTTTGATGGCGGCGGAGCGTGCTGGCATGTTGAAACGTCAGGCGCTGAAATATGCGTTAGGGTTGTAGCCTCACAACATTGCTGGATGCATGCCAACCGTAGGTCGGATAAGACGCGGCAGCGTCGCATCCGACTTTGAAGGATAAGACGAGTCAACATCGCATTCGGCATTGAATATACGCAGAAAAGCAAAAAGCTCGCCGAAGCGAGCTTTTTTAATGTGGCTGGGGTACGAGGATTCGAACCTCGGAATGCCGGAATCAGAATCCGGTGCCTTACCGCTTGGCGATACCCCAACTGGGTGCACTTACAAGGTAAGCGTCTTGAATAAATTGGCTGGGGTACGAGGATTCGAACCTCGGAATGCCGGAATCAGAATCCGGTGCCTTACCGCTTGGCGATACCCCAACAAATTGGTTTTTGAATTTGCCGAACATATTCGACACATTCAGAATTTGGTGGCTACGACGGGATTCGAACCTGTGACCCCATCATTATGAGTGATGTGCTCTAACCAACTGAGCTACGTAGCCAGATTGTTTCTTCGATGGCTGGGGTACCTGGATTCGAACCAGGGAATGCCGGTATCAAAAACCGGTGCCTTACCGCTTGGCGATACCCCAATAACCGGGCGGTGAACCGCTTACTCGAAGAAGATGGCTGGGGTACCTGGATTCGAACCAGGGAATGCCGGTATCAAAAACCGGTGCCTTACCGCTTGGCGATACCCCATCCGTACAACGCTTTCTGGTGAATGGTGCGGGAGGCGAGACTTGAACTCGCACACCTTGCGGCGCCAGAACCTAAATCTGGTGCGTCTACCAATTTCGCCACTCCCGCAAAAAAGATGGTGGCTACGACGGGATTCGAACCTGTGACCCCATCATTATGAGTGATGTGCTCTAACCAACTGAGCTACGTAGCCATCTTTTTTTCGCGATACCTTATCGGCGTTGCGGGGCGCATTATGCGTATAGAGCCTTGCAGCGTCAACCTCTTTTTCAAGGAAAATTGCTCGAAAGTGACTGTTTGGTTAGGTTGCGAACAGCGTGGCGCTATATTCGTCAATTATTGTTTACTTTGTGTTTTTTCCCCACCCTACAGCCATTCTTTTGTCATACAGGATGAAATTCGGAATTCAACAATAGTGGTGGGAAATTAATCTATGAAATACTGGCCTACAGTGATGAGTTGTCAAACAGTGATGTGGCAAACCCGGAACATTTCCTTACTGCATATCAGAATCAACAAGCAGCACAATAACTGAAACAGCCCCGGATTTCACCGGGGCTGTTTCGCATTTCTTACTTATACGCCGACTGGTGAACACCAACCGCACGACCAGATGGATCGTCCATTTTCTTGAACGCTTCATCCCATTCGATCGCTTTAGCGGAAGAACACGCGACGGAAGGACCGCCCGGCACGCACTCAGCGGCGCTCGGAAGTGGGAACAGTTCTTCAAAGATCTCCCGGTACAGATACGCTTCTTTGGACGTCGGCGTGTTGTACGGGAAGCGGAAGCGGGCAGTTTCCAGCTGTTGATCAGAAACCTGCTGCGCCGCCACTTCTTTCAGGGTATCGATCCAACTGTAACCGACGCCATCGGAGAACTGCTCTTTCTGCCGCCAGGCCACGCTTGCAGGCAGATACGCTTCAAAACATTCACGCAGGATGTGTTTTTCCATTTTGCCGTTACCGCACATTTTATCCTGTGGGTTAATGCGCATCGCCACATCAAGGAATTTTTTGTCGAGGAACGGAACGCGTGCTTCCACGCCCCAGGCTGACATCGCTTTGTTGGCACGCGCGCAGTCATACATATGCAGGGCCAGCAGTTTACGCACCGTCTCTTCATGCAGTTCTTTGGCATTCGGTGCTTTGTGGAAGTAAAGATAACCGCCAAACACTTCATCAGAACCTTCACCGGACAGCACCATTTTAATGCCCATCGCTTTGATCTTACGCGACATTAAATACATCGGTGTTGAAGCGCGAATAGTGGTCACATCATAGGTTTCGATGTGGTAAATCACGTCGCGGATGGCGTCCAGACCTTCCTGTACAGTGAAGTGAATTTCGTGATGCACAGTGCCCAGATGGTTTGCCACTTCCTGGGCTGCTTTCAGATCCGGTGAACCCGGCAGACCTACAGCAAAGGAGTGTAACTGCGGCCACCAGGCTTCAGAACGTTCCTGATCTTCCACGCGACGGGCGGCGTATTTCTTGGTGATCGCGGAAATAATTGAGGAATCCAGACCACCAGAAAGCAGCACACCGTAAGGCACATCAGACATCAGATGGCTTTTAACGGAATCTTCCAGTGCCTGACGCAGCTCGTTTTTGTCGGTCACGTTATCTTTCACTGCATCAAAGTCGAACCAGTCGCGGTGATAATAAGAACGGATTTCGCCGTCCTGACTCCACAAATAGCTCCCCGCCGGGAACTCTTTAATCGTGCGGCATACCGGCACCAGGGCTTTCATTTCTGAGGCCACATACAGCTGACCATGTTCGTCATAGCCCATATACAGTGGGATGATCCCCAGATGGTCGCGACCAATCAGATACGCATCTTTTTCGCTGTCGTACAGGGCAAAGGCAAACATGCCCTGCAAGTCGTCGAGAAATTCCGGCCCTTTTTCCTGATACAGCGCGAGGATAACTTCACAGTCAGACCCGGTCTGGAACTGGTAACGATCGCCATATTCAGCGCGCAATGCCTGGTGGTTGTAGATTTCACCGTTTACTGCCAGCACGTGGGTTTTTTGTTGGTTGTAGAGAGGTTGCGCCCCCGCGTTAACGTCAACAATGGACAGACGTTCGTGGGCGAGAATGGCGTTATCGCTGGCATAAATACCGGACCAGTCCGGGCCACGATGACGCATCAGGCGTGACAGCTCGAGTGCTTTCTTGCGCAGCTCAACTGCGTCTGTTTTGATATCGAATACGCCAAAAATTGAACACATAACCTTCTCCGTTAACCTGGTATTTGTTGCTTGTTGTGTTTGCTTGTTTAAAAAAATGCCGCAAAGCAGCACTGTGCGCAAGCGATTTGGCAGGGGGTAAATAAAAAACGTAATGGTGATTGCTGATTAATGAAAAAGGGTAGGGTGTGGAGGTGTATTTATTGATGAATCGATAATTTTTGGCGGGTTTTATTGAATGGGCGAATTTTAGTGATGGGTAAAAATAAGAAACCACGCCCTGAGGCGTGGTTGCTATTCAGATAACGTCGATTTCGGCGACCGATGGGTAAATCCAGCTGGGGCGGAATGGCATACTGTCGATATCGTCGAGCGACGAAACACCGGAGAGTACCAGAATCGTCTCCAGACCGGCCTGGAAGCCCGCCAGAATATCGGTACGCAGGTTATCGCCAACAATCACCGTTTCTTCCGAATGCGCCTGCATTTTGTTTAATGCTGCGCGGATGATCCACGGACTCGGCTTACCAACATAGAACGGTTTACGTCCGGAGATTTTTTCGATCCCCGCGCATAGCGCGCCACAGGCCGGATAAAAACCGCGCCCGTGGGTGTCCGGGTTGGTGGCGATAAAGCGTGCACCGTTAGCGACGAAATAGGCTGCTTTATGCATCATGTCCCAGTTGTAGGAACGCGTTTCGCCAACAATCACAAAATCAGGGTTCACATCGGTAATAGTGAAACCGGCTTTGTACAGTTCATGAATCAGTGCGCCTTCGCCCACCACATATGCTTTCTTGCCTTCCTGGCGACGCAGGAAATCGGCGGTTGCCATCGCGGAGGTATAAAACACGCTGTCCGGCACATCGACACCCGCAGTGGCAAAGCGATTCGCCAGATCTTGCCCGGTCTGCGAAGGATAGTTGGTCAGCAACACCAGCGGCAGGCCTTTATCCATAATCCCGTGCAAAAATTCCGCTGCACCCGGTACGGCGACGTTATCGTGCATCAGCACGCCGTCGATATCGCAAATTACATTTTTAATGGTCATGGACTACCCAGAATATTGACAACAATAAGCGCCACTATAAAAGCACATTAATTTTCCAGCAAATGCTGGAGCAAAATACCGTTGAGCATGGCGCGTTTTACCAGCGCAAAAGCGCCGATTGCCGAGCGGTGATCCAACTCAGAACGTACCACCGGAAGATTAGTGCGAAACGCCTTCAGCGCCTGGGTATTAATGCAGCTTTCAATAGCAGGGAGCAGCACTTTATCGGCTTCGGTGATTTCACCGGCAATAACAATTTTTTGCGGATTAAATAAGTTGATCGCAATGGCGATGGTTTTGCCCAGATGACGACCGACATACTCAATCACTTCCGACGCCAGGCTATCGCCTTTGTTCGCAGCTTTGCAGATAGTTTTTATGGTGCAGTCGTCCAGCGGCACGCGGCTCTGGTAGCCCTGCTTTAACAGATTCAACACCCGTTGTTCAATAGCAGCGTTGGCAGCAATAGTTTCCAGGCAGCCAAAGTTGCCGCAGTGGCAGCGTTCACCCAGCGGTTCGACCTGAATATGGCCAATTTCACCGACGTTACCGTTGCGGCCAATAAAAATGCGCCCGTTAGAGATAATCCCTGCCCCGGTCCCGCGATGGACACGCACTAAAATGGAGTCTTCGCAATCCTGACTTGCACCGAAGTAGTGCTCTGCCAGCGCCAGACTACGGATATCGTGGCCGACAAAACAGGTCACTTTAAAACGCTCTTCCAGTGCTTCTACCAGCCCCCAGTTTTCTACCTGAATATGCGGCATGTAATGAATTTTGCCGCTGTCCGGGTCAACAAGCCCTGGCAGGATCACGGAAATGGCAATCAGCTCGCGCAGCTTGCGCTGGTAGCTATCAATAAACTGAGCAATGGCATTCAGCAGGGCATGTTCCAGCGTCTGCTGGGTACGTTCCGGCAGCGGGTAATGTTCTTCTGCCAGCACTTTGCTACTGAGATCGAACAGAGTAATGGTGGCGTCGTGACGACCAAGCCGTACACCGATTGCGTGGAAATTGCGGGTTTCGGTGACGATAGAGATAGCGCGGCGGCCCCCGGTGGAGGCCTGTTGATCAACTTCTTTGATCAGCCCGCGTTCGATAAGCTGACGCGTAATTTTGGTTACGCTGGCGGGGGCAAGCTGGCTTTGCTCGGCAATCTGAATCCGCGAGATTGGCCCATACTGGTCAATCAGGCGATAAACCGCCGCGCTGTTAAGCTGTTTTACGAGATCAACATTACCTATCTGAGCTTGTCCGCCTGGTGTCATACTTTCTCTTATTGAGTTACGACCTCGTTACCGTTAACGATGGTCTTGGTGATTTTAAAATCAGGTGTGAATGCGGTCAGGTTGGCTACTTTACCTGCGGCGAGTGTGCCGAGACGTTTCTCAACGCCAATCGCACGCGCCGGATAGAGCGTCGCCATACGCAGCACTTCATCCAGTGCGATACCGCAATGTTCGACCAGATTACGCACGCCTTCAATCATGGTTAAGGATGAACCGCTTAACGTACCGTTCTCATCCACACAAAGTCCATTACGGTAGTATATTGTTTTACCCGCAAAAATGAACTGTTCAATGTTGGCACCTGCTGGCGCGGTGGCGTCAGTAACCAGACACAGTTTGTCGCCTTTCAGACGTTTAGCATTACGAATGTTGGCGTAATCAACATGCAGTCCATCAGCGATAATACCGCAATAAATATCGGCTTCGTCGAGGATCGCGCCTGCCAGACCCGGTTCACGACCGGTAATATACGGCATCGCGTTGTACAGATGGGTGGCAAAGGTAATCCCCGCGCGGAAACCGGCTTTCGCTTCTTTTAACGTCGCGTTGGAGTGACCGGCAGAAACCACAATCCCGGCATTTGCCAGTTTGCTGATGACTTCCGCAGGAACCATTTCCGGTGCCAGGGTCACTTTGGTAATCACGTCGGCGTTCTCACACAGGAAATCGACCAGCGCGGCATCAGGCTTACGCACAAAATTCGGATTATGGGTGCCTTTTTTTACCAGATTCAGCCACGGACCTTCCAGATGCAGACCTAACGCCTGGTTCGGATGTTTTGCCAGGTACTCGCGCATAACGCGCACGCCCTGTTTCATCAGCTCATCGCTGGTGGTGATAAGCGTCGGCAAATAGTTAGTACAGCCTGATTTCTCATTGGCTTTCTGCATGATTTCCAGCGTTTCCACGCTGACCGCTTCAGCAGTATCGTTAAACTGCACGCCGCCGCAGCCGTTTAACTGCACATCGATAAAACCGGGGGAGAGAATGGCCCCGTTCAGTGAACGTTGTTCGATCTCTGGCGGCAGTTCCGCTACCGGACAGACGCTTTTAATCAGGCCATCAGCGATAACAACCGCGTGGTCATCAAGAAATTCGTGGCCGGTAAAGATCCGGCCCTGGGTTAATGCATACATTCTGACCCCCGATTTTAAAAAATATTGCCCTGAGCAAGGTGTCAGGGCAGGGATAACTATTACAGACCTTTGATATTTTCTGCTTCTAATTCATTGAAATATCTTAAAGTCTTAACTTTCAGCTCCATGGTGGAAGGTTCATCGCACACCATGATCGCTTTTGGATGCAGTTGCAGACAGCTGATGGTCCACATGTGGTTCACGCAACCTTCAACTGCGGCCTGCAGTGCCAGTGCTTTCTGGCTACCCAGCACCAGAATCATCACTTCTTCGGCATCCAGCAATGTACCAACACCGACAGTCAGGGCATATTTTGGCACCTGATTGACATCGTTATCAAAGAAACGAGAGTTCGCGACGCGAGTGTCATGAGTCAGGGTTTTGATACGAGTACGAGAAGCCAGAGAAGACGCCGGTTCGTTAAATGCAATATGACCGTCGTTACCTACACCGCCCATAAACAGATGAATTTTTCCGTAAGAACGGATTTTTTCTTCATACTGGCGGCACTCGGCGTCGATATCCGGGGCGTTGCCGTTGAGAAGGTTGATGTTTTCTGCTGGAATATCAACGTGATCGAAGAAATTACGGTGCATAAAGCTGTAGTAGCTTTCCGGATGCTCTTTCGGCAGACCGACATATTCGTCCATGTTGAAGGTGACAACGTGCTTAAAGCTGACCTGGCCTGCTTTATGCATTTCGACTAACGCTTTATAGGTGGTCATCGGCGTGCCGCCAGTCGGCAGGCCCAGTACAAACGGACGATCGGCAGTCGGTTTGAACGCATTGATACGATTGACGATATGGCGAGCAGCCCATTTGCCGACCTGTTCAGCGGTAGTCAGGGGGATCAGTCTCATTATTCACCTCAATAAGTAAAATGTAAGCCGTTGGCGGATTAGGCATCTTTAAGCGTAACCTGGATTTGCGCAGACAGGCGTCAATCCGACCTGATTTTTTGAATGATAAAATAAGTTTTCTGGTTTAGCCAGTAAAAGGGAGTGGTGATAACGATATTTGGTGACAAAACTCACAAAAGACACGCGTTTAATTTGCGATACGAATTAAATTTTCACACACTCTGTAGCAGATGATCTAACAATCTGATTACAGAACATCGGCAGTACAATTTGCAGCAAAATAAAAATACGGCTTTAAACGAGCCAAATAGGGTTCTCGTAGGGGGAATAAGATGAATATTTTAGGTTTTTTCCAGCGACTCGGTAGGGCGTTACAGCTCCCTATCGCGGTGCTGCCGGTGGCGGCGCTGTTGCTGCGATTCGGTCAGCCAGATTTACTTAACGTTGCGTTTATTGCCCAGGCGGGCGGTGCGATTTTTGATAACCTCGCATTAATCTTCGCCATCGGTGTGGCATCCAGCTGGTCGAAAGACAGCGCGGGTGCGGCGGCGCTGGCGGGTGCGGTAGGTTACTTTGTGTTAACCAAAGCGATGGTGACCATCAACCCAGAAATTAACATGGGTGTACTGGCGGGTATCATAACCGGTCTGGTTGGTGGCGCAGCCTATAACCGTTGGTCCGATATTAAACTGCCTGACTTCCTGAGCTTCTTCGGCGGCAAACGCTTTGTGCCGATTGCCACCGGCTTCTTCTGCCTGGTGCTGGCGGCCATTTTTGGTTACGTCTGGCCGCCGGTACAGCACGCTATCCATGCAGGCGGCGAGTGGATCGTTTCTGCGGGCGCGCTGGGTTCCGGTATCTTTGGTTTCATCAACCGTCTGCTGATCCCAACCGGTCTGCATCAGGTACTGAACACCATCGCCTGGTTCCAGATTGGTGAATTCACCAACGCGGCGGGTACGGTTTTCCACGGCGACATTAACCGCTTCTATGCCGGTGACGGCACCGCGGGGATGTTCATGTCCGGCTTCTTCCCGATCATGATGTTCGGTCTGCCGGGTGCGGCGCTGGCGATGTACTTTGCAGCACCGAAAGAGCGTCGTCCGATGGTTGGCGGTATGCTGCTTTCTGTTGCTGTTACTGCGTTCCTGACCGGTGTGACTGAGCCGCTGGAATTCCTGTTCATGTTCCTTGCGCCGCTGCTGTACCTCCTGCACGCACTGCTGACCGGTATCAGCCTGTTTGTGGCAACGCTGCTGGGTATCCACGCGGGCTTCTCCTTCTCTGCGGGGGCTATCGACTACGCGTTGATGTATAACCTGCCGGCCGCCAGCCAGAACGTCTGGATGCTGCTGGTGATGGGTGTTGTCTTCTTCGCTATCTACTTCGTGGTGTTCAGTTTGGTTATCCGTATGTTCAACCTGAAAACGCCGGGCCGTGAAGATAAAGAAGACGAGATCGTTACTGAAGAAGCCAACAGCAACACGGAAGAAGGTCTGACTCAACTGGCGACCAACTATATTGCTGCGGTTGGCGGTACTGACAACCTGAAAGCAATTGACGCCTGTATTACTCGTCTGCGCCTGACCGTGGTTGACTCGGCTCGCGTCAACGATGCGATGTGTAAACGGCTGGGTGCTTCTGGGGTAGTGAAACTGAACAAACAGACTATTCAGGTGATTGTTGGCGCGAAAGCGGAATCCATTGGCGATGCAATGAAGAAAGTTGTTGCCCGTGGTCCGGTAGCCGCTGCGTCAGCTGAAACTGCGCCTGCAACTGCCGCGCCTGTAGCAAAACCGCAGGCTGTACCAAACGCGGTGTCTATCGCGGAGCTGGTATCGCCGATTACCGGTGATGTTGTGGCACTGGATCAGGTTCCTGACGAAGCATTCGCCAGCAAAGCGGTGGGTGACGGTGTGGCGGTGAAACCGACAGATAAAATCGTCGTATCACCAGCCGCAGGGACAATCGTGAAAATCTTCAATACCAACCACGCGTTCTGCCTGGAAACCGAAAAAGGCGCGGAGATCGTCGTCCATATGGGTATCGACACCGTAGCGCTGGAAGGTAAAGGCTTTAAACGTCTGGTGGAAGAGGGCGCGCAAGTAAGCGCAGGGCAACCGATTCTGGAAATGGATCTGGATTATCTGAACGAAAACGCCCGCTCGATGATTAGCCCGGTGGTTTGCAGCAATATCGACGATTTCAGCGGCTTGATCATTAAAGCTCAGGGCCATGTCGTGGCGGGTCAAACGCCGCTGTATGAAATCAAAAAGTAATCTTCTTTATGCCTGATGCGACGCTTGAGCGTCGCATCCAACAATGACAAGCGGTGGAGATCTTCTCTGCCGCTTTTTTTTTCATCAATCATTCCCATAATCTCAGTGAGATTTTCGATTTTCACTAACTAACAGTTGTCAGCCTGTCCCGCTTATAAGATCATACGCCGTTATACGTTGTTTACGCTTTGAGGAATCCACGATGAGTGAGGCAGAAGCCCGCCCGACTAACTTTATTCGTCAGATCATCGATGAAGATCTGGCCAGTGGTAAGCACACCACAGTACACACCCGTTTCCCGCCGGAGCCGAATGGCTATCTGCATATTGGCCATGCGAAATCTATCTGCCTGAACTTCGGGATCGCCCAGGACTATAAAGGCCAGTGCAACCTGCGTTTCGACGACACTAACCCGGTAAAAGAAGATATCGAGTATGTTGAGTCGATCAAAAACGACGTTGAGTGGTTAGGTTTTCACTGGTCTGGTAACGTCCGTTACTCCTCCGATTATTTTGATCAGCTCCACGCCTATGCGATCGAACTGATCAATAAAGGCCTGGCGTACGTTGATGAACTGACACCGGAACAGATCCGCGAATACCGCGGCACCCTGACGCAGCCGGGTAAAAACAGCCCGTACCGCGACCGCAGCGTTGAAGAGAACCTGGCGCTGTTCGAAAAAATGCGTACCGGTGGTTTTGAAGAAGGTAAAGCCTGCCTGCGTGCTAAAATCGACATGGCGTCGCCATTTATCGTAATGCGCGATCCGGTGCTGTACCGCATTAAATTTGCTGAACACCACCAGACTGGCAACAAGTGGTGCATCTACCCGATGTACGACTTCACCCATTGCATCAGCGATGCGCTGGAAGGTATTACGCACTCTCTGTGTACGCTTGAGTTCCAGGACAACCGTCGCCTGTACGACTGGGTGCTGGACAACATCACCATTCCTGTTCACCCGCGCCAGTACGAATTCTCGCGCCTGAATCTGGAATACACTGTGATGTCCAAGCGTAAGCTGAACCTGCTGGTGACCGACAAGCACGTTGAAGGCTGGGATGACCCGCGTATGCCGACCATTTCCGGTCTGCGTCGTCGTGGTTACACTGCGGCTTCTATTCGTGAGTTCTGCAAACGCATCGGCGTGACCAAGCAGGACAACACCATTGAGATGGCGTCGCTGGAATCCTGCATCCGTGAAGATCTCAACGAAAATGCGCCGCGCGCAATGGCGGTTATCGATCCGGTGAAACTGGTTATCGAAAACTATCAGGGCGAAGGCGAAATGGTCACTATGCCGAACCATCCGAACAAACCGGAAATGGGCAGCCGCCAGGTGCCATTTAGCGGTGAGATTTGGATCGATCGCGCCGATTTCCGCGAAGAAGCTAACAAGCAGTACAAACGTCTGGTGCTGGGTAAAGAAGTGCGTCTGCGTAATGCTTACGTCATTAAGGCTGAACGTGTCGAGAAAGATGCCGAAGGTAATATCACCACCATCTTCTGTACTTATGACGCCGACACCTTAAGCAAAGATCCGGCAGATGGTCGTAAAGTCAAAGGTGTTATTCACTGGGTGAGCGCGGCACATGCGCTGCCGGTTGAAATCCGTTTGTATGACCGTCTGTTCAGCGTGCCTAACCCAGGTGCTGCGGATGATTTCCTGTCGGTGATTAACCCAGAATCGCTGGTGATCAAACAGGGCTTTGCGGAACCGTCGCTGAAAGATGCGGTAGCGGGTAAAGCATTCCAGTTTGAGCGTGAAGGATACTTCTGCCTCGACAGCCGCCATTCCACGGCGGAAAAACTGGTATTTAACCGCACCGTTGGGCTGCGTGATACCTGGGCGAAGGTTGGCGAGTAATTTTACGTTCTACCAGGCCGGGTGAGGCGTTTACGCCGCATCCGGCATGAAACATGCAAACAATCCAAAACGCCGCGCTCTGCGGCGTTTTTTTCTGCTTTTCTTCGCGAATTAATTCCGCTTCGCAATTTATCCATAAAACAAATTTAAAATTACAAGCCATAATTAAATAAAATGTAACCGCTTTCATCTTGCTGGAATTTCACGCTTTTATTCTTCTGCAAGCCTTTCAACTGCAAACTTAAGCCTTGTAACAAAAATCATCAAAATATGTGCGGTTGCTCATGTTCTTACATTCTGGTTACAGAAAGAGATTGATAATTCGCGTCGCGAAAAATAGTCTGTTCCTGTAGTCAGCGAGACTTTTCTCAACGCTACTTTTTTAATTTTTATTTTTTTCGCTGTTCACCTTTGGTGCAGCAATTTATACGTCAAAGAGGATTAACCCATGCGTACGTTTAGTGGCAAACGTAGTACGCTGGCGCTGGCTATCGCCGGTGTTACAGCAATGTCGGGCTTTATGGCAATGCCGGAGGCTCGCGCCGAAGGATTCATCGACGATTCAACCTTAACCGGCGGTATCTATTACTGGCAGCGTGAACGCGACCGTAAAGATGTTACCGACGGCGACAAATACAAAACCAACCTTTCTCACTCCACCTGGAATGCCAACCTCGATTTTCAGTCCGGTTATGCTGCTGATATGTTCGGCCTTGATATTGCTGCGTTTACGGCGATTGAAATGGCGGAAAACGGCGACAGCTCTCACCCGAACGAAATCGCGTTTTCAAAAAGTAATAAAGCCTATGACGAAGACTGGTCCGGCGACAAAAGCGGTATAAGCCTGTATAAAGCTGCGGCCAAATTTAAATACGGTCCGGTTTGGGCGAGGGCAGGTTATATTCAGCCAACCGGTCAGACGCTGTTAGCGCCGCACTGGAGCTTTATGCCAGGTACTTATCAGGGTGCGGAAGCCGGAGCGAATTTTGATTACGGCGATGCTGGTGCGTTGAGTTTCTCCTACATGTGGACCAACGAATACAAAGCACCGTGGCATCTGGAAATGGATGAGTTTTATCAGAACGATAAAACCACCAAAGTTGATTATCTGCATTCTATTGGTGCGAAGTACGACTTCAAAAATAACTTTGTACTGGAAGCGGCATTTGGTCAGGCAGAAGGGTATATCGATCAATATTTTGCCAAAGCCAGCTACAAATTTGATATCGCCGGTAGCCCGTTAACCACCAGCTACCAGTTCTACGGTACCCGCGATAAAGTTGACGATCGCAGCGTCAACGATCTTTATGACGGCACCGCCTGGCTGCAAGCGTTGACCTTTGGTTACCGGGCGGCTGACGTAGTGGATTTGCGCCTCGAAGGCACCTGGGTTAAAGCTGACGGTCAGCAGGGATACTTCCTGCAACGTATGACTCCAACCTACGCTTCCTCGAACGGTCGCCTGGATATCTGGTGGGATAACCGTTCTGACTTCAACGCTAACGGCGAAAAAGCGGTCTTCTTCGGTGCGATGTATGACCTGAAAAACTGGAATCTTCCAGGCTTCGCCATCGGCGCTTCCTACGTTTACGCATGGGATGCTAAACCTGCGACCTGGCAGAGCAATCCGGATGCGTACTACGATAAAAACCGGACTATTGAAGAGTCTGCCTACAGCCTGGATGCGGTGTACACCATTCAGGACGGCCGCGCCAAAGGCACGATGTTCAAACTGCACTTCACCGAATACGACAACCACTCCGACATCCCAAGCTGGGGCGGTGGTTACGGCAACATCTTCCAGGATGAGCGTGACGTGAAATTTATGGTAATCGCACCATTCACCATCTTCTGATGCCTGACGCGGCAGGTTTTGTGCCTGCCGCACATTTGAGGAATTTGCTATGAAAAAACTGATTCTCATCGCCATGATGGCATCGGGGCTGGTGGCTTGTGCGCAATCAACCGCGCCACAGGAAGACAGTCGTCTGAAAGAGGCTTACAGCGCCTGTATCAACACCGCGCAAGGTTCGCCGGAAAAAATTGAAGCCTGCCAGAGCGTGTTAAACGTGCTGAAGAAAGAGAAACAACATCAGCATTTTGCCGACCAGGAAAGTGTACGCGTACTGGATTATCAGCAGTGTCTGCGCGCAACGCAAACCGGAAATGATCAGGCGGTAAAAGCCGACTGTGATAAGGTCTGGCAGGAAATTCGCAGTAATAACAAATAAGTGAGAGCTGTAACTCTCGCTTTTCTTATTTCCCGTGTATAAAAAAGCCAACCCGCAGGTTGGCTTTTCTCGTTCCGGCTGGCTTATTTGCCTTCGTGCGCGTGCTCATCTTCGCGGCAATCGCCTTCGGCACAGTGACCGTAAAGATAGAGACTGTGGTTAGTCAGGCGAATGCCATGTTTTGCGGCAATTTCACGCTGACGCGCTTCGATGGAATCATCACTAAATTCGATAACCTTGCCGCAGTCGAGGCAGATCAGGTGATCGTGGTGATGTTGCTGTGTCAGTTCAAATACGGATTTACCGCCTTCAAAATTGTGGCGGGTGACGATACCAGCGTCGTCAAACTGGTTCAGTACGCGATATACCGTAGCCAGACCAATTTCTTCACCCATATCGATCAGACGTTTGTATAAATCTTCCGCACTGACGTGATGGTTGTCCGGCTCCTGAAGAACTTCCAGGATTTTTAAACGAGGAAGCGTTACTTTCAGGCCAGCTTTCTTTAGGGCGGTATTGTTATCAGTCATGCGGAATCTGTCCTGTTACTAAGCGGTTCACTTCATTAGGAGAAGTGACAGAATTTGCTCTTGAGATAATGCGTATCATTATAGAATTGCCACGCCTAAATGAAAACCACAAGTCCCTGGCAAATATTGTTAATAAAACGTGGCACTGCTTACATTTACAACGGCAAGGCCACTTGAACACCGGGACATTGTACAGGTACAACAGCAAAAGTTACAAATTTGTAGCAATTATTTTGATTGGCATTATCTATTAATACGGCGTAGACATGAGTCTACGCCGCATCACATCAGGCATTGAGAATTTCGTCGAGATGCAACTCTTCAGAAATCTGTTTAACCCATTTTTCTACACGTTCAGCGGTCAGTTCCGGCTGACGGTCTTCGTCGATAGCCAGACCGACAAAGTGGTCGTCATCTGCCAGACCTTTTGACGCTTCGAAGTGGTAGCCCGCGGTTGGCCAGTGACCAACGATGGTTGCACCGCGCGGTTCAATGATGTCGCGGATGGTGCCCAATGCATCGCAGAAGTATTCTGCGTAATCTTCCTGGTCACCACAACCAAACAGCGCAACCAGTTTGCCATTGAAATCAATCTCTTCGAGAGTCGGGAAGAAGTCATCCCAGTCACACTGCGCTTCGCCGTAATACCAGGTTGGGATGCCCAGCAGCAGAATGTCATATGCTTCCAGATCTTCTTTGCTGCTTTTTGCAATGTCATGGACATCGGCAACGTCTTTACCAAGCTGTTTTTGAATCATTTTTGCGATATTTTCGGTATTACCGGTGTCGCTGCCGAAAAAGATGCCAGTGATAGCCATGAGTGAAATAACCTCTTGAAACTTATTGAAATGGGGGTGGAAAATTGCCCACGGATAAAGGCAATCATAGCAGAACAGGCAGTCTTGCGGAATCAGCAAACGAGCAGGACTGCACACTGTGCTACATGAAAGTGGAAATTTAAACGATGCCCTGACTACGCAGCGCCGCCAGTTGCTGCATTAACATCTCTTCGATCAGTTCGCTACGGCTCATATTGCGCGATTCTGCCAGCTCGTTCAGTGCCTCGACAGCTTCCGCGTTCAGCTTCAGTTCGACACGCTTAAGGCCACGTACTTTGTCGCGTTTTAGCTGGTTGCGTTTATTAATACGCAGCTGTTCATCGCGCGAAAGCGGATTAGTTTTCGGTCGTCCCGGTCGACGCTCGTGCGCGAACAGATCTAATGTCGTACGGTCCGTTTGTTCTTTGGCCATGATCTTGGTGACTTCGGGGGAAACAATCAGCCAGGCTTCTGCCCGGATGGATAGCGCGCCATAATACATCAGCGCGATGAGTCACGCCAACGCCCACGCGCGGAAAGCGACGCGGACGCTGGGTTTTTAATCAGTTACGTTAATCATTGAGATAGCGACGGATAGCGCGTAATACCGCATCCGGTTTTTCAGCATGGACCCAGTGACCCGCGCCAGCAATCACATGTGCACGCGCCTGTGGAAATTGCGCCAGTAAATCATCACGATACTGCTCGCTAACATACGGAGAATTGCCGCCTGGGATAAACAGGGCAGGGTGATCCCATGCCGGGATTTTCTCCCAACCCACAATATGCGGATACTGTTCCCACAATACCGGCACGTTAAAGCGCCACTCCTCGTCAACAAAAGATTTCAACAGAAACTGAATCACCCCTTCTTCATTAAGATGCTGGCGCATTATTGCTGCTGCTTGCTGGCGAGTTTGTGCGTCCGATTCACTGACGGCGTTGATAGCCGCGAAAATCTCATCATGACGGCGTACGTGATAGTCGACCGGCGCGATGTCAATCGCCACCAATTTATCGATGCGATCGGGGGCCAGTGCAGTAAGTGCCATTACCGCTTTACCGCCCATGGAGTGACCGATAAATGTTGCTTTGTCGATCTGCAGTGCATCCAGGGTATCAACAAGATCCTGGGCCATCGCCGGGTAATTCATTACCGGATCTCTCGGTGAAAGACCGTGGTTACGCATATCAACCTGGATGATATTGTGATCGTTTACCAGATCGCGAGCCAGTACGCCAAGGTTGTCGAGGCTGCCAAACAGACCGTGGACAAGAACGATGGGAGAATTATTGTGCTGGTTTTGTGCAGTTTGCGCGCGGATATTCAATTTCATGGCAAAGTTCTTTTTTTCGCGTTGTCGGGTTAGGGTATTATGTTGACCATTGTGCCACAGGGCTGCAACAAATAAGGTTTATTCCGAGTTTTTCTGCAAGCCAGGCTTGACGCTATCCGCTGCCGGGATTTATTCATATACTCCTGGCGACTTGTATTCAGCTAAGACACTGCACTGGATTAAGATGAAAACGATTGAAGTTGATGATGAACTCTACAGCTATATTGCCAGCCACACTAAGCATATCGGCGAGAGCGCATCCGACATTTTACGGCGTATGTTGAAATTTTCCGCCGCATCACAGCCTGCTGCTCCGGTGACGAAAGAGGTTCGCGTTGCGTCACCTGCTATCGTCGAAGCGAAGCCGGTCAAAACGATTAAAGACAAGGTTCGCGCAATGCGTGAACTTCTGCTTTCGGATGAATACGCAGAGCAAAAGCGAGCGGTCAATCGCTTTATGCTGCTGTTGTCTACACTATATTCTCTTGACGCCCAGGCGTTTGCCGAGGCAACGGAATCGTTGCACGGTCGTACACGCGTTTACTTTGCGGCAGATGAACAAACGCTGCTGAAAAATGGTAATCAGACCAAGCCGAAACATGTGCCTGGCACGCCGTATTGGGTGATCACCAACACCAACACCGGCCGTAAATGCAGCATGATCGAACACATCATGCAGTCGATGCAATTCCCGGCGGAATTGATTGAGAAGGTTTGCGGAACTATCTAAAACGTTGCAGACAAAGGACAAAGCAATGGCAATCCACAATCGTGCAGGCCAACCTGCACAACAGAGTGATTTGATTAACGTCGCCCAACTGACGGCGCAATATTATGTACTGAAACCAGAAGCAGGGAATGCGGAGCACGCGGTGAAATTCGGTACTTCCGGTCACCGTGGCAGTGCAGCGCGCCACAGCTTTAACGAGCCGCACATTCTGGCGATCGCTCAGGCAATTGCTGAAGAACGTGCGAAAAACGGCATCACTGGCCCTTGCTATGTGGGTAAAGATACTCACGCCCTGTCCGAGCCTGCGTTCATTTCCGTACTGGAAGTGCTGGCAGCGAACGGCGTAGATGTTATTGTGCAGGAAAACAATGGCTTCACTCCGACGCCTGCCGTTTCCAATGCCATCCTGGTTCACAATAAAAAAGGTGGCCCGCTGGCAGACGGTATCGTGATTACACCGTCCCATAACCCGCCGGAAGATGGTGGTATCAAGTACAATCCGCCAAATGGTGGCCCGGCTGATACCAACGTCACTAAAGTGGTGGAAGACAGAGCCAACGCACTGCTGGCTGATGGCCTGAAAGGCGTGAAGCGTATCTCCCTCGACGAAGCGATGGCATCCGGTCATGTGAAAGAGCAGGATCTGGTGCAGCCGTTTGTGGAAGGGCTGGCCGATATCGTTGATATGGCGGCGATTCAGAAAGCGGGCCTGACGCTGGGCGTTGATCCGCTGGGTGGTTCCGGTATCGAATACTGGAAGCGCATTGGCGAGTATTACAACCTCAACCTGACCATCGTTAACGATCAGGTCGATCAAACCTTCCGCTTTATGCACCTCGATAAAGACGGTGCGATCCGTATGGACTGCTCCTCCGAGTGTGCGATGGCGGGCCTGCTGGCACTGCGTGATAAGTTCGATCTGGCGTTTGCTAACGACCCGGATTATGACCGTCACGGTATCGTCACTCCGGCAGGTTTGATGAATCCGAACCACTACCTGGCGGTGGCGATCAACTACCTGTTCCAGCATCGTCCGCAGTGGGGCAAAGATGTTGCTGTCGGTAAAACGCTGGTTTCTTCTGCGATGATCGACCGTGTGGTCAATGACTTGGGCCGTAAGCTGGTAGAAGTCCCGGTAGGTTTCAAATGGTTTGTTGATGGTCTGTTCGACGGCAGCTTCGGCTTTGGCGGCGAAGAGAGCGCAGGGGCTTCCTTCCTGCGTTTCGACGGCACGCCGTGGTCCACCGACAAAGACGGCATCATTATGTGTCTGCTGGCGGCGGAAATCACTGCCGTTACCGGTAAGAACCCGCAAGAACACTACAACGAACTGGCAAAACGCTTTGGTGCGCCGAGCTACAACCGTTTGCAGGCAGCAGCGACTTCCGCACAAAAAGCGGCGCTGTCTAAGCTGTCTCCGGAAATGGTGAGCGCCAGCACCCTGGCAGGTGACCCGATCACCGCACGCCTGACGGCGGCTCCGGGTAATGGTGCTTCTATTGGCGGTCTGAAAGTGATGACTGACAACGGCTGGTTCGCCGCGCGTCCGTCAGGCACGGAAGACGCCTATAAGATCTATTGTGAAAGCTTCCTCGGGGAAGAACATCGCAAGCAGATTGAGAAAGAAGCGGTTGAGATTGTTAGCGAAGTTCTGAAAAACGCGTAAACACATTTAATAAGAAAAAGGGCGGTCGGAAGATCGCCCTTTTTTACTTATGACTGCCTGATGCGCTACGCTTATCAGGCCTGGGAAGATGGTGCAATATATTGAATTTACGCGATTTTGTAGGCCGGGTAAGGCGTTCACGCCGCATCCGGCATGAACAACGAGCAATTTGTCAACAAACTGAATAGCTCAAGGGAATTCAAAATGAAGACCAAAAGGAGTCTGGTCGTCAGAGTGACATTAATTACCGCCACACTACTGCTGACAGCATGCGCCCAACCTGAACAATCATCATTAGCTGGTGACTGGTTACTGACCCCTAAAGATAAAACCAGAGGATTAACGGGGAGCATTGCGGTAAATATTGCGCCTTCCCGGTGTAAGACAAATTGCCGTGGCGATAACTTACCTGATAATACCCGCCGCTGGCAGTTGTCAGGCGGGAACGAAAAAGAACTTACTTATCTTCACGATATGTCACCACAAGAAAAGAGCAGTTTAAATCGTGGCTGGCAGTGCTACACCTCATTTTTTATGCGGGTTTGCCAGGGCAAGCCTGGCACTCGACCGATTGTTAATGAGGATTATGTCAGCGAAAGCGGATTTTTTGGCTCGATGATGCATGTCGGGATTATCGAGTTGCGACGCTGCCAGTCAGAAAAATGCCAGCAAGAGTTGAAACAGATAAATACGCATTAAACATATCGCGATGAGTGCCATGCCTGATGCGACGCTGACGCGTCTTATCATGCCTACGGGACGATATGTAGGTCGGATAAGGCGTTCACGCCGCATCCGGCAATTCAGACCCTAAAGCATAAACCGATACCCAATACCGGTTTCAGTAATGAAGTGGCGGGGGCGGGCGGGATCTTGCTCCAGTTTTTGTCGCAGATGCCCCATATAAATACGCAAATAATGACTGTGTTCGACCGCGTTTGGCCCCCACACCTGGTTGAGGAGCTGGCGCTGGGTGAGCACTTTTCCCGCATTATTAAGCAACACTGCCAGCAGGCGGAACTCAATCGGGGTGAGATGCACCTCTTCGTCACCGCGATGGATCACACGAGCCGCTAAATCGACGGTAACATCGGAAAATTTCACCAGCGGATCGGGCGCGGTGGTGGCGGAGTGGCGGCGTAAAGCGACGCGCAGACGTGCCTGCAATTCGCCAATACCAAATGGCTTACTCAGGTAATCATCCGCTCCGGCATCCAGCGCGGCGATTTTGTCGCTCTCTTCGCTACGTGCGGAAAGCACAATCACCGGCACTGCGCTCCACTGGCGCAGGTCGCGGATAAACTCAATTCCATCGCCATCGGGCAGGCCGAGATCGAGAATAATCAAATCTGGCTTACGGGTTGCCGCTTCCAGCAAGCCGCGTTGCAGCGTTTCGGCCTCAAAGACGCGCATCCCGTCGCCCTCCAGCGCTGTGCGCAGAAAGCGACGAATAGCCTGTTCATCTTCAACAATCAGAACGTTTGTCACATATCCTCATGAAATTCTTCAAGTTCAGGGGCAGTTTGCTGGGGAAGTGTAACACGAAAACAGGCACCACCTTCCGGTCGGTTGAACGCGGTAATGGTGCCGCCGTGTACATCCACAATCGCCCGACAAATTGCCAGCCCAAGCCCTACACCCGGCACCGCCGACTCTTTATTCCCGCGAGCAAACTTATCAAATATCGTCTGCTCCTGGCCTGGCGGAAGACCGGGGCCATTATCCCAGACATCCAGTTGTAGATTTTCGCCCTCAACGTGGGCATCGATACCAATTTCGGCCTGCGCACCCGCGTATTTCACCGCGTTCTCCAGCAGATTAATCAGCACCCGTTCAAACAGTGGCCCGTCAACGTGGATTAAGGTCAGCGGTTCTGGCAGAGAAAGATTGATGGGCGACGATAAACCCGGTTCCAGCATTTGCAGCGCGCTGCCGACCACTTCTTCCAGCGTTAACCACTCTTTCTTCAAATTAAAGCCGCCGGACTGAATTCGCGCCATATCCAGTAGATTATTCACCAGTCGGGTCGTGTTCAGCACATGCTGACGAATCTCGCTGGCCTGGCGGGCGTGGGGCGATCCTTCGCTTGCCAGATCGAGCGTTAAGATTTCTGCCTGACCGAATAACACCGTGAGCGGCGTGCGTAAATCATGCGAAAGTGCCGCCAGCAGAGCGTTGCGGATCTGTTCTCGTTCGCTTGCCATCCGCGCCTGTTCTTCGCTGGCGGTTAGCGTCAGCCGCTCAAGGGCATTGGCGACTAACAGCGTAAACGTCTCCAGCAGGCGCTGCTGTTCCGGGATCATCAACTGGCGCAGATTCCCCGGCTCCACCACCACCAGTCCGTAGGTTTTCTCACCGCTTTTTAACGGCAAAATCTGGTACGGCACGCCGGGTAACGTGTCGGTGCCCGCACCCGCAGGCAGGCCTTTATCAAAACTCCACTGCGCGATGGCATCGTCCCACGGCGTCATTCCTTGCGGATGTGTTAACGGCTGCAATTTACCGTTGTCATCAGGCAGCAACACCTGGCTGCGGGCATGAAACGTGGAGGCAATAAATTGTTCGCTGGTGGCGGCGATGTCCTGCGGACTGCGGCCCACAGCCAGAGCTTTCGACATTTCATATAAGTGCCGTGTGCGTTGCTCGCGGTAACGGGCTACCCGCGCCTGATAACGCACGCCAGCAGTAAGGTTCCCGATCACCAGCCCGACGGTTAACATCACCGCGAAGGTCAGCAGATATTGCACATCAGAGACGGCGAGCGTGCCGCGTGGGGCGATAAAAAAGAGATCGAAACTCACCACATTAATGACGGTGGCAACCACCGAAGGCCAGCGTCCATAAAATAGCGCCACCACCACCACGCCAAGCAGATACAGCATCACCAGGTTGGCGGCATCAAACGCCATCAGCCACTGCATGGCAATTAAGGTGATAACGGCGCATAACGCGGCGGCAACCACGCATCCCTGAATCTGTACCCGCCACTTGTCTTTAAAAGAGCGGCTATCCGGCGCGTTGTTAATCGTGCGGGCGGGTGGTTCATCAAGCGCGACCAGCACCTGATCGAGATCGGGGGCGATGCGCGCCAGTCGGTCAGCAAACGTTTCCCGACGCCACCAGCGGCGCGAGGCTGGGCGACCGAGAATAATCTTGCCGAGATTATGTTCACGGGCATAACGCACTACCGCTTTCTCTTCCGCTGGATCAGAAAGTGTTGCCGTCTCTGCGCCCAGCTCCTGCGCCAGACGTAAGGCGCTGAGAATTGCCCGACGTTTTTTCTCCGGTAAGCGGTGCAGGGCAGGGGTTTCAACATACACCGCGTGCCAGACGCTTCCCAGCCGTGACGCCAGCCGCGCCGCCGCGCGGACCAGTTTTTCGCTGCCGGTGTTATGCCCGATGCATAAAAGGATCGCGTCGCGCGTGTGCCAGACTTTCTCTTCGCCAGGATGCCCCCGCCAGGCGCGCATTTGCTCATCAACGCGATCGGCAGTACGGCGCAGTGCCAGTTCGCGCAGGGCGATCAGATTACCTTTACGAAAAAAATGTTCAATGGCGCGCTCCGCCTGCCCGGCAATATAGACTTTGCCTTCTTTCAGTCGCTGGCGCAGATCGTCCGGGGGCAAGTCCACCAGCACTACGTCGTCGGCGGCATCAAAAAAAGGATCGGGCACGGTTTCCCGTACCTGAATTCCGGTGACGCCGCTGACCACATCATTCAGACTTTCCAGATGCTGAACGTTGACGGTTGTGAAAACATCAATGCCAGCTTCCAGCAGCTCTTCGATGTCCTGCCAGCGTTTAGGATGACGAGAACCTGGCGCATTACTGTGCGCCAGTTCGTCCATTAAGATCAGTGCCGGACGGCGGGCGAGGGCGGCATCGAGATCAAACTCGCTGATGTGCCGCCCACGGTACGCCTGGCGTTTGGGCGGCAGAACAGCCAGCCCTTCCAACATTGCGGCGGTATCTTTCCGCCCGTGGGTTTCTACCACGCCAACCACAATATCCAGCCCTTGCGCCCGCAGTCGCTGGGCTTCTGCCAGCATCGCCCAGGTCTTCCCGACGCCTGCGCAGGCACCGAAGAAAACTTTCAGCTTCCCCCGATGCGGCGCGGCAGTTTGTTCCAGCAGACGATCGGGATCGGGACGTAAGGGTTCGTTATTCATCAAGCTTATCCAGCGCCAGATTGAGTTCGACAATGTTGACGACCGGCTGGCCGATATATTTCACCAGCGGTTGTTGGCTGTATTTTGCGATCAGTTGCGTGAGCTGTTCAACGCTGAGATTACGCGCTTTCGCCACACGTGGGATCTGCCAGGCTGCCGCTTGCGGGGTGATGTTATTGTCCAGCCCGCTTGCCGATGCCGTCACCAGTTCAACCGGAACGCTCGCGCTGGCATCCGGGTTAGCGGCCCGTAATGCAGCAACGCGTGCGGCTATTAGTTTATCCAGCTCAGGATTACTGACCGCCAGATTGCTCCCGCCAGAAGCCTGTGGATTATAGGGCATTTCTGCCGTTGCCGACGGGCGACCATGAAAATAGCCGTTGCCGGTAAAATTCTGCCCGATTAATGCCGAACCGCGCACCGTATCACCTTCACGAATCAACGAACCGTTGGCCTGCCAGGGAAACCACCATTGCCCCAGCGCGGTGGTTAGCAGCGGGTAAACGCCGCCAGTAATCAATAACAGAAAGATAAATGTCGATAATGCCGGACGTAATCCACGCATGGTAAACCTCACACCAGACCGCAAACGGTCAGCAGTAAATCAATGACTTTGATACCAATAAATGGCACCAGCAGCCCACCCAGACCGTAAATCCATAAGTTACGGCGCAACATGGCAGAAGCGGTAAGCGGTTTATAACTCACGCCTTTTAACGCCAGGGGAATCAAAAAGACGATAATCAAGGCGTTGAAAATGACCGCACTGAGGATTGCGGAGTCGGGCGAATGCAGGCGCATGATGTTCAGCGCATTTAACTGCGGATATGTTGCCGCGAACGCCGCCGGAATAATGGCGAAGTATTTCGCTACATCGTTGGCAATGCTGAAGGTAGTGAGCGAGCCACGGGTCATCAGCATCTGTTTGCCAATATGTACCACCTCGATCAACTTGGTCGGGTTAGAGTCGAGATCCACCATATTGCCCGCTTCTTTCGCCGCCTGAGTACCGGAGTTCATCGCCACCGCGACATCTGCCTGCGCCAGCGCCGGAGCATCGTTGGTGCCGTCGCCGGTCATCGCCACTAAACGGCCTTCTGCCTGATACTGACGAATCAATGCCAGCTTGGCTTCTGGTGTCGCTTCGGCGAGAAAATCATCGACACCCGCTTCCGCAGCTATCGCGGCGGCAGTCAGACGGTTATCGCCGGTAATCATCACCGTTTTAATGCCCATTTGGCGCAGTTGCGCGAAGCGTTCTTTAATGCCGCCTTTGACGATATCTTTCAGCGCAATAACGCCCAGCACACGGGAACCTTCCACCACCACCAGCGGCGTGGCCCCCTGACGCGCAACCTGATCGACTTTTTGATCGACATCGGCAGGGAAGTGACCGCCGTTAGCTTCAATATGGCGGCGAATGGCATCGACAGAACCTTTACGGATCATGCGGTTGTCGATGTTGATCCCGCTCATCCGGCTTTGCGCAGTAAACGGTACAAAGGTTGCGTGGAGCGACTGCACATCGCGCTCGCGCAGGTTAAAACGCTGCTTGGCGAGGATCACAATACTGCGACCTTCCGGCGTTTCATCAGCCAGCGAAGCCAGTTGTGCGGCGTCGGCCAGCGTTTTTTCATCCACGCCCTGTGCAGGGATAAACTCCGATGCCTGACGGTTACCTAGCGTGATTGTGCCGGTTTTATCCAGCAGCAGGACGTCAACGTCACCCGCCGCTTCAACAGCACGTCCGCTGGTGGCAATCACATTCGCGCCCAGCATCCGACTCATCCCGGCGACGCCGATCGCTGACAACAGACCGCCAATGGTCGTTGGGATCAGACAGACCAGCAGCGCCACCAGTACCGTTACGCTGACTGCATTACCGCCCCACGCGGAAAATGGCCACAGCGTGGCGGTTGCCAGTAAAAAGACGATGGTCAGGGCAATCAGCAGGATGGTCAGGGCAATCTCGTTCGGCGTTTTGCGTCGCTGCGCGCCTTCCACCATCGCGATCATCCGATCCAGAAATGTCTCGCCGGGGTTAACGCTGCACTCAATCACCAGCCAGTCAGAAAGAATACGCGTGCCGCCAGTGACGGAGGCAAAATCGCCGCCGGATTCACGGATCACCGGTGCCGATTCCCCGGTGATGGCGCTTTCATCGACCGATGCGCCGCCTTCAATGACTTCACCATCGCAGGGGATAATATCGCCAGCTTCTACCAGTACGATATCGCCTTTACGAAGTTGATCGGCAGGAACTTTGTCCGCCGCAGCGCCATATTTCGGCTCACGCAGCTTGCGGGCAAAGGCAGTTTTTTTCACCCCTTTCAGACTGTTGGCCTGCGCTTTACTGCGGCCTTCTGCCAGCGCCTCGGCGAAATTAGCGAACAGTACGGTGATCCACAGCCAACCGCTAATGGCCGCGCTAAACAGCGCATTGCCGGGCATCGCACCGCTTGCCATCGCGATGCTAATACAGGTGGTCAGCAGACTGCCGATCCAGACGATAAACATCACCGGATTGCGCCATTGCGCCTGCGGGTTTAATTTTTTCACCGCTTCTTTCAGCGCCTGAACGACAAGTGTTGGTTCGAATAGCGCCAGTTGTTTACGACTCATATTCAGTGCTCACTCAATATCATCAGGAGAGATATTCCGCCACCGGACCAAGCGCCAGGGCAGGGATAAAGGTCAGTGCGCCAACCAGCAACACGGTGCCGATTAACAGGCCAACAAACAGCGGGCCGTGCGTTGGCAGCGTGCCGGAGCTGGCGGGTTGGCTCTTTTTACTCACCAGCGAACCGGCAATTGCCATCACCGGGATAATCACCCCGAAGCGACCGACAAACATGCAGAACGCCAGTAAACAGTTCCAGAACGGAGAGTTGGCGCTTAATCCGGCAAAGGCGCTGCCGTTGTTGTTAGCGGCGGATGACACGGCGTACAGCACTTCGCTAAAACCATGCGGGCCAGGGTTGAGCATGGCGCTACGTCCGGCGTCGGTCATCATCGCCAACGCCGCGCCCATCAGCACCAGCGTCGGGGTAACCAGAATTGCCAGTGCAGTCAGTTTCATCTCGCGTACGTCGATTTTTTTACCCAGATATTCCGGTGTACGACCAATCATCAGCCCGGCAATAAACACCGCCAGCAGGACAAACAGCATCATGCCGTAAAGACCAGAACCGACACCGCCGAACACCACTTCACCAATTTGCATCAGCCACATCGGCACCATGCCACCAAGAGCGGTAAACGAATCATGCATCGCAATCACCGCGCCGCAGGAAGCCGCCGTAGTCACGACCGCAAACAGGCTACTGACCAGCACGCCGAAACGACTCTCTTTACCTTCCATATTGATGCTGCTGTCCGCGCCCAGTGCCAGCAGATACGGATTACCCTGAACTTCTGCCCACATCACCACGCCTGTGCAGATGATAAAAATCACTGACATCGCCCACAGCAACATGCGCCCCTGGCGGCGATCGCCCGCCACTTCACCAAAGGCAAAGCACAGCGCTGTTGGGATCAAGAAGATCGCCAGCATCTGCACGAAGTTGGTCAGTGCGGTTGGGTTTTCAAACGGATGCGACGAGTTGGCATTAAAGAAGCCACCACCGTTAGTGCCGAGCATCTTGATCGCTTCCTGAGAAGCCACCGGCCCCATTGGTAACAGCTGTTTCGCTCCTTCAACGGTATTCACCGCCTGATAGGGCAGAAAGTTTTGCAGCGCACCTTGTTGAATAAAAAACAATGCGATCAACAACGCCACAGGGACTAGCACCCATAACGTGATGCGTAGCAGATCGACCCAGGCATTCCCGAGTGTGCTCATGCTCTGGCGGGTAAACGCACGGATGAGGGCAAAAATCACCGCAATCCCGCTGGCGGCAGAAAGAAAGTTTTGCACCGTTAAGCCCGCCATCTGGCTGAAATAGCTCAACGTGGTTTCACCGCTGTAAGATTGCCAGTTGGTATTGGTGACAAAGCTGACGGCAGTATTCAGCGCCAGATCCCACGACAGCCCCGGCAACTGCTGTGGATTAAGCGGCAGATAGTGCTGACCGAGCAACATAAAAAACAGCACCGCCAGCCCCAGCATGTTCAGGCCGAGAATGGCACAGAGATACTGCTTCCAGTTCATCTCACTGTCAGAGACGCCAGGTAAACGAAAAAGTACGCGTTCAACACCCGCTGTACCGGGAAGAGGTATGTCATTAATCAGCCGCGCCAGCCCGCTGCCTAAAGGACGTGCCAGCACCATTAACACCAGTAAAAACGTGGCAATCAGTAAGAACCCTTGCGCAGCCATCAGAACGCCTCCGCATTGATCAGGGCATAAACCAGATAACCCAGTAATAAAAACACCAGCAACACGCCGGCTATCACGCCTGCACTCACAGTGCACCTCCAGTGGCCTAAAAGTGATACCGGAAGGGTAGAATTCTGGCTGCAAAGATTTCGCAAAAATCTTCGGGCGGGATGTAAAAAAAGTATAAAAATGGCAAAAGCCATGATTTAACTGATGGTTAGTATTAATTTAACTTTTGTGTAACTTAATTACACGGTGAATGTAAATAAACCATCAATAAGCAAAAATAAGTGGTCGGATGAGTAGTAAAATTACACAAAAGGCGGTACTATTTTCATCAGATAAACAAATTCATTTTTCCGGTGCCATTCACCGGGTAGATACAAAAGGGGGAGAAAAGTATGGAACTCTACAGAGAATATCCTGCATGGCTTATCTTTTTACGCCGTACTTATGCGGTTGCAGCGGGCGTTCTGGCGCTGCCTTTCATGCTTTTCTGGAAAGACCGCGCCCGCTTTTACAGCTACCTGCACCGCGTCTGGTCGAAAACCAGCGAGAAACCGGTGTGGATGGATCAGGCAGAAAAGGCAACTGGTGATTTTTACTGATTGCTGAGTTCTGAATACATTGAAAACCGCCAGCGGAAACGCTGGCGGTTTTTTTGTATCAGGAAGATGTTCAGAGGAATATTTAGACACCGTTATACCAATCGAAACATATATTCATGAAACATATATAAATATTTTCCTAATTGTTCTTATCTGACAGATATCTCACTTAAGGCTTTCTTATAAATCTGTAGGGTTTCGCCTGTCAGCAGACAAATAACCCGATAAAACAAGGATGAGCAGATGAGCGGAAAACCGGCGGCGCGTCAG